>JAZNAI010000126.1:0-11797 GCA_045586465.1 Acutalibacteraceae bacterium
CAGGCACTCCCCTTCCCGCAAATCAGTCCATCGGCGACCTCACTCTTATCAACACAACAGAATCAGAAGCCGCTGTTATTATGGCTATTACAAGCTCAAAAAGCGGAATTCCCCTTAACAGACTTAAATTCAACACAATCAAGCTTATGGAGGATAATAAATAATGAAATACGTAGTTACACTTAACGGAAAGAATTATGAAGTAGACGTAACAGAATGTGATGCAGTTATCACTTCCGTTGCACCCGCAGCTGCTCCTGTAGCAGCAGCTCCCGTTGCAGCACCTGCAGGGGCTCCTGCTCAGGCTCCCGCAGCAGCTCCCGTTGCAGCCGCAACAGCAGAGGGCGCTAAGGTTGTAGCTCCCATGCCCGGCAACATCCTCTCCGTAAACGTTACTCCCGGACAGGCTGTTAAGGAAGGCGATGTTCTCTTTATCCTTGAAGCTATGAAGATGGAAAACGAAATCGTTGCTCCCGTATCGGGCACCGTTAAGCAGGTTCTTGCAACAAAGGGCGCAGTTGTTGAAACTGACGCTGTTCTTGCAGTCATCTGAGGAGAAAAATAATGGAACTTATATCTCAGGTCTTCCAAGGCATCTGGGAATCCTCGGGACTTGTAGGTCTCGAGTGGCAGAATCTTGTAATGCTCGGTGTTGCAGGTATCTTCCTGGTGCTTGCCATATTCAAAAAGTTTGAGCCCCTTCTTCTCGTTCCCATTGCATTCGGTATGATTCTTGCTAATCTTCCCGGTGCTAACATAATGCTTGACACAACAGGCGGTCAGCTGGGTGATCTTTCGGGTGCTCTCGCAGTCGAGGGCGCACACTGGTTCGATTCAGGTGTTCTCCGAATCCTTTACGTCGGCGTTAAATCAAGCATATTCCCCTGCATTATCTTTATGGGCGTCGGTGCGATGACAGACTTCGGTCCTCTTCTCTCCAATCCCGTATCCCTCATTCTCGGTGCGGCAGCACAGATGGGTATTTATTTCGCATTCATTGTTGCAATTCTTCTTGGATTTACTCCCGAAGAGGCTGCATCAATCGCAATCATCGGCGGTGCAGACGGCCCCACAGCTATCTTCACAGCTTCAAAGCTTGCAGCTCACCTGCTCGCTCCCATTGCACTTGCGGCCTACTCCTATATGGCTCTCATTCCCATCATTCAGCCTCCCATTATGAAGCTCCTTACAACAAAGAAGGAAAGAGAAGTCAAGATGACTCAGCTTCGTAAGGTTTCCAAGATTGAAAAAATCATTTTCCCCGTTGTAGTACTTATTGTTGTTGCTCTTATTCTTCCCTCTGCGGTTCCGCTTCTCGGTATGCTTATGCTCGGTAACCTCCTTAAGGAATGCGGCGTTACAGACAGACTTTCGGACACTGCTCAGAACGGACTTATGAATACCGTTACAATACTTCTCGGTATCTGTGTCGGTGCAACCGCCAACGGTATGGACTTCATTAAGAGAGAAACTCTCTACATTGTCGGCCTCGGACTTGCAGCATTTGCATTCTCCACAATCGGCGGTGTTCTTATCGGTAAGGTTCTTTATATCGTTACAGGCGGCAAAATCAATCCCCTTATCGGTGCCGCAGGCGTTTCCGCCGTTCCCATGGCAGCCCGTGTTGCTCAGAACGAAGGCAGAAAGTACAACCCCACAAACTTCCTTCTTATGCACGCAATGGGCCCCAATGTTGCAGGTGTTATCGGCCCCGCCGTCGCCGCCGGCTTCATGCTCATTATGTTCCAGAGCTGAGCTTGCAGAGCCAAAAATATTGCACTATTTTTATCAAATTTAATTTTGCAATCGAATCACAACAAAAAAGGATACTCTCACGAGTATCCTTTTTTCATTATCTGATATATAAATTCAATCTTTACTTTTTGATCAAATATCTTTTCACACGTGCCATAACATATCTGTAGATACAAAATGGTTTTTCAAAAATACGATTATTCAGAATTCCGGCAAATTTACTATTCTTGCAATAAAAATCAACAATTGTCTTCTGCCACAAATAAAGACCTTCCTCCTCAGCTTTTCTTGTTGAAAAGTGCAAAAGAGCACAATCCTTAAATTTCTTGCCGTTTTTGTCGGTTACATCAAGCTTTCCGTTAAGCATATCAACCACGTCAAGCTGATACTTTGAAGGCAATGACATACATTTTGCTACACTTGGTTTTGCATGGCAGATAAAGCCGTTTACTGCCATTGCAATATTGAATATCGGATCATCTCGAAGTTTACCGTTACACAATATATGGGGATGCTTGTTCAATACTTCATCTGACCAAATTCTCTCCGCAAAATCCAGGCAATCTTCATACATCTTTTTGCATTTTTCACCTTTACGGATAAAAAAGTATCCGGGATTAAAGAGTGGGGCTTCCGCATTTTCTTTGAGTTCAGGAATAATTTCCAGCACACGATTGAATGCGTCATCTGTTTCAAACCAACATTTTACGCCACCCTTATTCCATCCAAAGCAAGAAAAGTCAGATTCTTTTGAAAGTAAATCCCAGAAAAAATCAAGATTCCGATAAATAAGGCAATCAGGCTCAATAAAAATATTTTCATCATACGGAGAATTTACAAGAAGCGAAAACTTATCTCTATAAGCTCCGTTTGCTTTTTCGAGAATCACAACATCATCAAACTGCTCCGTGACTTCATTGTGTCTATCACAGACAATTGCAAAAGGAACACCGGGATTATGTATTCTAAAAGATCTCAGCATATTGAGAGCCATTTTATAATACTTAATATGCCCCGTCGCTAATGTAACAAAACCTCTTGTCATAATATCACCTTATTTTGCGATAAATTTTCTTAAAGAACAAATATACTTTGTTTCCATATAACAATTTGTGAGTTTTATTTGCTTTTACTAAAAACTCCTCATGACCTTTTGGCCAATAAACCCTTGAACGTCGCCGCGCTGTTTTAACAGGCTGACTAAAAATATGCAAAAGAAAATCTTCTGCATTTCTAAAAGTCTCCGAAATGTAATTTTCATTAACAAAAACCGGTTCGTTCAATATTTTCAGAAACAACTCATCGTTATTGTCGATTTCAATTACACGTTCAATAGCTTCTTCAATGGAAGCAAAATCGGCGACATTTACAAACGCTTTTGGATTGAATATTTTGGAAATTTCAGGATCTCCAAAATAAATAGGTATCGTTCCCGCATAAAAAGCATCCATAATTTTTTCGGTATTAAAACCTCTGTTTACAGCGCTTTCCGCACAAATTGAAAATTTATATTTTTTTTGAAACTCAATTTTACTATTATCCTGAAAGCGAACAACATCCTCACAATTCTTCAAGAATTTCCCCGGACAATCAACCTGCTTATACTGCGATAAGGCATCAAAAAGCTTACTTCTGTAACTAAACTCTGAATCATAGCTTGCTATAAGATTAGCAAATCTTGTTTTCTCTTTTAAAACTTCCTCGGAAAAACAATCTCTGCGATTTTCCACAATGCGTCTCTCACCATCATAACCAAAAAGACTGGCAGGAAGATAAAAATTTCTATCAGAAAAGCTAATAGGATAACTGCTTATTGCATAATCAATCAAATTAAAATCAGGAACATAATTCTCGCCTGAATACATAATTCTGATTTGATCCGTGCCACAATAAGAATATAAATCGAAACAAGAACAAATTATATAGTCGGCATCATCACATTCTATAAGTTCAAAATTATTTTGCAAAGTTTTATATAACCATGTTTTTTGTAATTTTATACCGTTTACATAACCGCCGCTCTGAAATCCGACAAATTTGACTTTTAGTTTCTTCTTATTTGTATCTGAATACAATTCATTTTCCATAATTGTAACCTCTTTTCAGGTTTTTCGGCAAAAACCAAATACACAATTATTATATTCATAGCACAATTACTTGTCAACAAGCTTTAGAGTCTGCTCCAGGTGTACTTTTCAATCCGATATCTTTTCACGACGAATTTGAGGGTGGTTTTGGTGGGCACGGGGTTGTCCTTTAGGGTATAGGAAAGTACAACCCCACCAACTTCCTTCTTATGCACGCAATGGGTCCCAATGTTGCAGGCGTTATCGGCTCCGCCGTCGCCGCCGAATTCATGCTCATTATGTTCCAGAACTGAGTTTAATTTTTGCAACCATACAACAAAGAAAGGATACTCGTGAGAGTATCCTTTCTTTGTTTTTTACCTTAATATACTTTTTATCCGTTTTCGACCTTTTTCAAAAATAACGTTCGGTACAATATAGAATATCCATAGAAAAGGATTTTTTATTAACAGCGCTTGCTCTTTTGCTTTTATTTCACAATCAAAGAACTCATAAACAGTTTTTAAAAACACACTTGATTTCACAATAATATCGTCATTTAAACTTTCAGCGAGATATGTAAAAACAGTATTTTTAACAACCGCATAGAAATAATTAGTTAAATAATTCTTTTCCCGGCCTGTTACAAAAGAAGGTTGCATCTGCATTATCACATCGCCAAAAGAAAACCAATTATTAATCCTATCCAACTGTGTTTGATAATCTTTTTTTCTGCCTGATAACGAATCTTTTCTCAAGTACCACACGTACCCCACAACAGGGACACATAAAAATGATTTCGCATTATGAGCAAGCAGAATTGAAAAAATTCCATCAGCATCCATTCCTTTTTTGCCAAAATATCGGACATCTTTAAGAATTTCTGTTTTAAACAGCTTCGCAGTATCTCTCGTAAAAAAGATAGCTGACTGCTCTGGAAATTGCTGTGAGAATTCTTTTATGCAAGTGTTATATTCACACGCTACAACATCAAAATCTGAGTTCTTATCTCTTGTTATTTCTTCTCCTTTTTTTATAATCGCATTAAAACCGATCAAATCTGGCAACTCTACATCTTTTATTTGCTCATAAATATCTGCAAATAAATTCGGGGTTATTTCATCATCAGACCCCAAAAGCATAAAATATGTACCATTTACATATTCAAGACCATAATTCACAGCAGAAACATATCCTCCATTTTCTTTTGAAAAGATTCGTATTCTGCGATCATTTCTTTCATAGCTTTCCAATTTACTAAGCGTGTTATCTGTTGAACCATCATTTACTAATATCAACTCAAAGTCAGTGAATGTTGAATTCAAACAGCTTCTAATGCACCGATCAACATATTCTTCAGAATTATAACAAGGAATTATTATGCTGAATACAGCTTGCTTGCTTGCTAATGAATTGTAAAGCTCATTTTCCATAATTGCAACCTCTGTTTCAAGTTTTTCAACAAAAACTAATATAATTAATTATACATACAGAGTAATTAATTGTCAACATTCTTCAGTTTTCTTTCGGTCATAAAAAAGTCACCCTACCTCAGGTAGAATGACTTCTTTTCTCAGAAATTATAGTTCGGCTGTACGGGCTTGCCGGTTTTGGCGGATTCAACGATTGAAAGGCAGACTTCAACCGTCTTTGCACCCTCTGTTGCATCCGTAGTAACGGGAGTACCGTTTATGATGTTATCCGCAAACACCTGAAATTCCGCCGCCGCATTGTGGTTATTTACCTCAATTTCGATATCCTCTGCCTCGTGTGCCATTTCGTCCTCCCCGATAGTGTACAATTTCATTACGGGTGAGGTGTTGTCGCAGATAATGGTACCCTTAGTGCCGTAAATGCAGGTACGCATTGTGTAGTCACGCTTACAGCCCGTAGAAACGAAAACCTTACCGATAACATCATTGGGGAATTTCATAATGGCAATTGTTGCGTCATCATAAGAAACCGAGGGAAGAAGCTTGTGCGAGCCGTAAGCCATAACCTCCGTGGGGTCGCCTACAAGCCAGCGGAGAAGGTCAACTGCGTGACAGCCGCCGCCTACAACACCGTGACGAAGGGGATCGGAACGCCAGTCCTTCAAAATATACATATAGTCATGTGCGTATTCGGATTCTGCAAAGTAAACCTCACCGATTACACCCGTTTCAATGAGTTCCTTTGCCTTTCTGAAGGAGGGGGTAAAACGGCATATCTGTCCTACCATAAACTTTGCATCATTTTCGTTTGCCGCCTTTACGATATCCTTTATATCCTCTCTTGTGAGAGCTAAGGGCTTTTCGCAGAGCACATGCTTGCCGGCTTTCAGAAAATCAACCGAAATCTGTTTGTGAAGCTGGTCGGGAACCGCTACCGTTACCGCATCAATGTCGCTGTCCAATAAATCGTGATAATCAGTAAACCATCTGTCCTCGGGAACGCCGTATTTTTCTCCTGCAAATTTAAGTGCCTCGGTATCAAGATCACACAGTGCGGCAATTTCCGCACCGCAAGCCATAGCACCCTCTATATGTGCACGTCCGAACTGCATACCTATATTTGTAACTTTAAGCTTTTTTTCCATAATAAGTAACCTCTGCTCTTTATTTTGCCATTAGAGTATAGCACAAGTACAAAGTAAAATAAAGAGTCTTTGTCATTATATTTTTACAGTTTATTCAAAAAAACGTATTTCGACTGCGGTTGAATCCGCAGTCTCTCTATGCTATAATTAACTTAATCTATTTCGGGACGGAGGAAATATATGCAATACCGTGAGGACAAATACGGCAACAAATTATCTGTACTGGGCTTCGGCTGTATGCGCTTTAAGAAGAAAATGGGCAGAATCAATATGGAGGATGCCGAAAGACAGATAATGTCCGCTTACAACAAGGGTGTGAATTACTTTGATACCGCCTTCATTTACCCCGGAAGCGAAGCGGCAATAGGCGAGATTTTCGAAAAAAACAGCATCCGTGACAAAATATACATTGCAACAAAGCTCCCTCCTCAGCTTATGAGAAGCCTTGATATTCTCGATAAGCTCCTTTCAGAGCAGTTAAAGCGTCTTCGCACCGACCATATCGATTATTTTCTGTTTCATATGATGGCTGACATCAAGGTGTGGGAAAGACTCAAAAATATGGGCATTGAAAAATGGATTGAAGAAAAAAGAGCAAGCGGTATAATCCGTCAGTTCGGCTTTTCATACCACGGAAATTCTGATATGTTCTGTAAAATTCTCGACGCCTTTGACTGGGATATGTGCTTTATTCAGTATAACTATATGGATGAGCACACCCAGGCAGGCAGAAAGGGCCTTTATCACGCACACGAAAAAGGCATCCCCGTTATGATTATGGAGCCTTTAAGAGGCGGAAGACTTGTGAACAATCTCCCCGGGGAGGCTTCTGACATTTTCAAAAATCATCCCGTACAGCATACCCCTGCACAATGGGCATTCCGATGGCTTTACAATCAGCCCGAGATTACGGTTGTGCTTTCGGGAATGAATACCGATGAAATGGTAGATGACAACGTAAAAACCGCCACAGAAACAAAAATCGGTGAGCTGACGGCAGAGGATGAAGCAATGCTCAAGGACGTTGTAAGAGCTATCAATGCAAAGCTGAAGGTTCCCTGCACGGGCTGCGGCTACTGTATGCCCTGCCCTCAGAAAATCAACATAAGCGGAACCTTTTCTGCCTACAACAGAAAATATTCCGACAGTAATTTTGCAGGACTGCGTGAATATGTAAAATGCACTCTTTCCAAGGATTCTGCCCCTGCTTCCTCTTGTATCGGCTGCGGAAAATGCGAGCAGCACTGTCCGCAGGCTATTGAAATAAGAAATCAGCTGAAGGCAGCGGCAACAGAGCTTGAAACACCGGCATACTCAACTGTTTCAAAAGTCGTAAAAGCTGTCAGAAAGAAAAAATAACACAGAAGGACGGTAAGAGAAAATCTCAAACCGTCCTTTTTTATCATATAAGAAGCCTGAAGACCTGATAAGCCGTTCTTTGCAGATTCTTATAAGCATTATCCCTGTCGAGAGCCTCCTCAAGGGTCGTAACACCTCTTATAACAGGGAAAAATGCATCTATTCCGTATTCGTTGCAGATTTCCGCATCCTCCGTCACGCATCCCGAAAAGGCAATTACCCTTTTGCCGTATTTTTTTGCAAGAGCGGCAACACCTGCGGGAGCCTTACCCATAACCGTCTGTGAATCAAGTCTGCCCTCACCCGTTACGACAATATCGGCATCCTTTATATCCTCCCGGAGCTTTATTTCATCAAGAATAAGGCTGATTCCGGATTTAAGTTCAGAGTTCAGAAATGTGAGAAAGGCAAAGCCCAGTCCCCCTGCGGCGCCTGCACCCTCGGCAAGCTTATCCGCACCGGAAGAAACAGACTCTGCAATTTCGGCATACCTGCCGAGCCATAAATCCATAAGGGGAATATCCTCGGGAGCAGCTCCCTTCTGGGGAGCAAATACGGCACTGCAGCCGTTTTCACCGCAAAGAGGATTTTTTACGTCGCAGGCAACACGGAAAAAGCAGTCCTTTAAGCCGTGAATAAGCTTATCGGCTCTGATTTCGTATAAATCACGAAGTCCCTCTGCCCCGAGGGCTATGGGATTTCCGCTTCTGTCAAGGAATTCATACCCCAAGGCTCTGAGCATTCCCGTACCGCCGTCATTGGTGGCGCTGCCGCCGATACCCACAATAAATTTCCTGCAGCCTCTTTTTACGGCATCAGCTATCATTTCTCCCACGCCGTAGGTGGTGGTTTTCATAGGATTTCTCTTCTCGGGAGGCACAAGAGTTATCCCCGAAGCCGCCGACATCTCCATAACGGCTGTGCCGGTGTCCTCAAGTATGCAGTACCGGGCTGTCACGGGTGTCATAAGAGGGCCGTTTACCCTGACGGAAATAAGCCGTGCATCCGCCCTTTCCGAAAAAGCCTGCACGGTACCCTCTCCGCCGTCAGCAAGAGGCTTTACTGTAACCTGCGCCGTGCTGTCAAGCCTCATAACCGCTTCCCTTACAGCCTCTCCTGCCTCAAGGGACGTAAGGCTTCCCTTGAAGGAATCTACAGCAACTACAATTTTCATATTATATCACCGCTTTTATTCAGCTATATAATGCCGTAAGAAGAAAGCCGCTCAAGGAATTCATCTGAATCTGCCTCGGCTGTAGCTCTGTCAATTTCATATTCACCGAGAAGCACATCGGGAAGCTCTTCCCTTTCCTTGCCGTCATTGATAGCATCCCACAGAAGACGGGCACTTTCGGTCATTATAAAAATACCGTTATACTCAAAAACCGTGTCACCCACGGGAACAAGTATATATTCATCTGCTATCGCACGCAGAATAACCTTCTTTTTAATTTCCATTATCCGTAAGCCTTTCAAGTTCAATTTGTGTAAGCCTTGCAGTCTCACGGCTGAAGGCACAAACATAGCCGGGAACCTTGCCGAATTCTCCCGTTTCGGTATAGCACACAGCCGCACAGACGTTACAGATATGCTTATAGGGACAGACGAGGCATTCCGTGGGAAGTCTTATCTCAGCCGCATGCGCTTTTACCTGATTCCACGCCTCGTCAAAGCCGAGTGAAGTAACGTCAAAAGCCTTATCTATCATTCCGCAGACAGACATTTCACCCTTTTTATTAAGCCAGAAGCTGCTTCTGCCTGCCCTGCAGCGGATTCCGTTTTCCTCAGAACACTCCCGGGGTGTTTCAAGCAATTCCTCAATTTTAAGCTGCATCCCCTTAGCTCTCGCAAGAAAATCATCAGCGGAATATCTCATAAGCGACCAATCCACACGGCATCTTGCCGCCTCAAGAGGAGAAAGTCTGCTTTTATTCTCTCCGTAGGTGCCCTTAAGTCTTGTCTGAGGGTACATATACGGCGTAGCTTTTATGTGAATACCGAGCTTATTTGCAATAGTGTATATATTTTTTGCATCATCACGGTTATCGGGAGTGATACTGCAGTTAAAACGAACGTCAATTCCCATTTCACGCATAGCCTTTACGTTACTGATTACGGTGTCAAAGGCTCTGACACCCGTAAATTTTTCATAGGTATCATTATCCGAGCCGTAAAGAGAAACGTTGATACGGTTGGGGGGATACTGACGGAAAAGCTCCCTGATTTTACCGTTCAGCAGATATCCGTTAGTGTTAAGAGACACAATAAGTCCCATTTCGTGAAGCGCCTTATATATTTCAGGAAAATCCCCTCTTAAAAGAGGCTCACCGCCCGTAATAAGAAGAAATACCATACCGCTGTCAACTGCTCTTCTTCCCGTCTCAATCCACCATTCGGCAGGAAGCTCCTCACACCCTTCAAGCTTGCACTGAGAGTTGTGTACGTAGCACATTTTGCAGTTAAAATTACATCTGCCCGTGATTTCAAAGGTACCCGAAAGAGGTATACCTTTTTCTCTTGCCTTGTTATGAAGATACGAGGATATCAACGGCTCATCAGGCACGGGATTTATTGTAACAGGCTTGTTTTCCATCGGCTTCACCTCACTTTTCTGTATTATACTATAAATCAAAAAACCTTTCAACAAAAATCTCCGACAGGCGGCGTATGTCGGAGAAAATTATTTATTAAGCGGAAAATCCGCCGTTTACGGTGATTTTATTGTCAAGGACAACAACGGTGCTGTTGACGGGTGAACCTGCAAATTTGTAATCGGAAAGGCTTATTTCAACGGTACAGCTCCAGGTGCCGTTTACAATTTTTCCGTCCTCGGAAACAACTGCCTTAATAACGGGATTCGTGTATTTTATCACGGCTTTTTCTGCATCTATATCTATGGGAAGCCCCTTATCCTTCAGCTGTACCATCACGGAAAGCAGATCGCCTACAATGTAAATTCCGTGGGCTACGCTGCCGTCACGGTTATCGGAACTGCCCGTATCCGTCTGCTCATTGAGAGTGATTTCAACCACGGTACCTCCCGTGCTCTCATATGCTCTTGCAGATGCCGCATCTGAAGCTGTAAGCTTAGTAAAATCTCCCGTAATGCCGTCGGTCACCGTTGCCTTTGAGGACAGAAAAGAAGAGAGAATAGGCGTTACGAAGCTGAAAACACCGCCCAGCTGACCGTTGTTTACGGAGATATCGGAAAGCCCCACAGTCTGCGAGGACTTTACGGAGCTGACGGAAGCGGATGCCGCATTCTTATAAAATTCAATAACCCTTGCCGTATCCCACTGTGTTACGTCCTCCTTTGCAGGTGCGTCGGTCTGTACCTCTGTTACAGCAGGTGCAGTTGTAATTTCGGCAGTCACGGCTTCGGCGGTAGTGGTCTCGGGCGCAGAGGTCATCTGTACCGCTGTCGTTTCCTCGTAACCTACTGTCGTATCCTGAACGGGAGCCTGAGTTGTAATTTCGGGCTCCTGATGGCTATAGGTCGTCTCCTCAATGCTTACCGTTGTGCAGGAAGCAAAAGTAAAACAGAGAACAAAAGCTATAAGTATTGCCGTAAATCTTCGCATTATAAATCAATCTCCCATAAAAAAATTAACTGTTTGTTAAATTATATCATAATTTTTCCCGAATATCAATGAAAAAGGAAATTTCCCCTGTCCGTTCTCTTGCAAAAAGCAATTTTTGATGATATATTGATTTTAGTATATATAAAGGTGATGAGAAAATGATAGCTAAGTTAATTGCAATTATTATGTGCATTGTCTCCGTATTTCCCGGTCCCCTTCCTATGCTTTTTTCCGAAATGGAGCTGAAGTATGAGCTTTCTCAGGGTAATTACGAAAGCCCCTATATCGTAAGACCCCTTACGGAAATTACGGTAAATGGTATTTCTGTTGACGAATATACGGTTTGGACTCCCGAGGGAGATATTTATGCCCTTGCCGCAGGAACCCTTAATAACGAGCTTCATAAGGCTCTCGGCAGAAGCATCCCCGTTGAAAAAAGAGCCGAAAAGACATTTGTA
>JAZNAI010000127.1:0-2955 GCA_045586465.1 Acutalibacteraceae bacterium
ATAAAACGTGTAAAAGAGCTTGGAATGACCGGCATCGCCATGACTGACCACGGCGTTATGTACGGTGCTGTTGATTTTTATAAGGCTTGTAAGGCTGAAGGCATAAACGGTATTATAGGCTGTGAGGTATATGTTGCACAGCGTACCCGTTTTGACAAGGTGCACGGTCTTGATAATGAAAGATATCACCTTGTTCTTCTTGCAGAAAACCAGACGGGCTATCAGAATCTTATTAAAATGGTTTCCGCCGCCTGGACGGAAGGTTTTTACACAAAGCCCCGTGTAGATAAGGAGCTTCTCGAGAAATATCACGAGGGGCTTATCTGTCTTTCTGCCTGTCTTGCAGGTGAAATTCCGCAGGCGATCCTTAAAGGCGACTATGAAAAGGCAAAGGAAACAGCTCTCTGGTATCAGAACGTTTTCGGCAAAGATAATTATTTCCTCGAAATTCAGGATCACGGTATAGCCGATCAGAAGGCATCTAATCCTAAAATCATACAGCTTGCACGTGAGCTCGATATTCCTCTTGTAGCCACAAACGACGCCCATTACATAACAAAGCAGGATGCTGAAATTCAGAAGATTCTTGTTTGTATCGCAACAAAGCATACCATAGAAGAAGACACGGGTATGGGCTTTGAAACTGAGGAATTTTACGTAAAATCAGGCGACGAAATGGCAGCTTTATTCCCCGATGTCCCCGAAGCCATTTCCAATACAAATAAAATTGCCGAGCGATGCCACGTAGGCTTCGAATTCGGTAACACAAAGCTTCCTATATTTGAGGTTCCCGATAACCGGGACCACTTTGAATACTTCTCTGACCTTTGCTATAAGGGAATGGTACGCTGTTACGGTGAAAACTACCCTCAGGAATATATGGACCGTCTCAATTATGAGCTGGGCATCATAAATCAGATGGGCTTTATCGACTATTTCCTTATCGTTTGGGACTACATTAACTACGCAAAAAGCGTTGGTATCCCCGTAGGCCCCGGACGAGGCTCAGGTGCCGGCAGTATTGCCGCCTACACCTGCGGTATTACGGATATTGACCCTATGCGATACTCACTCCTTTTTGAAAGATTCCTTAACCCCGAACGAGTAAGTATGCCCGACTTCGATATCGACTTCTGCTATGAAAGAAGGCAGGAGGTTATCGACTACGTTGTAAGACGCTACGGTGCCGATCACGTCTCTCAGATTGCTACCTTCGGTACTCTTGCAGCAAGGGGAGCTGTACGTGACGTAGGAAAGGTTCTCGGAATGAGTGTTGCCGAATGCTCCGCCATACAGAAGGAAATTCCCCAGGAGCTCGGTATGACCATCGAAAAAGCTCTTCAGTCAAACCAGGAGCTTAAAAAGATGTATGATGCCAATGCTCTTGTCAAAAAGGTAATTGATACATCAATTAAAATTGAAGGTATGCCGAGAAACACGGGTATGCACGCCGCAGGTGTTGTTATCTGCGATAAGCCCGTTGATGAATACGTTCCTCTTTTCAAGAGCGGTGATTCCGTCGTTACTCAGTACTATAAGGGATGGGTTGAAGCTCTCGGACTGCTTAAGATGGACTTCCTCGGTCTTCGTACCCTTACGGTTATTGACGACGCCGTTAAAATGATACATAAGAAAGACCCGAATCTCGACATTATGAAAATTGATGTTGATGATCAGAATGTATACAAAATGCTCGGTGAAGGCGGAACCTTCGGCGTGTTCCAGTGTGAATCGGGCGGTATCAGATCTCTTATGATCAATATGCAGCCCCATAACCTTGAAGATATTATTGCCGTTATTGCGCTTTACCGACCGGGTCCTATGGACTTTATTCCTGCATATCTTGCAAACCGTCAGGACCCTGACAATATCAAATATCACACTCCCGAATTAAAGCCAATTCTTGACGTTACATACGGAACGATTGTTTATCAGGAGCAGGTTATGCAGATTTTCCGTGAGCTTGCAGGATATTCTCTCGGTGCCGCCGATATGGTGCGCCGTGCAGTTGCAAAAAAGCAGGCTGATGTTCTCGAGCAGCAGAGAAAATTCTTCCTTTACGGCTCAGTCGGAACGGACGGCGGTTCAAAGTGTGACGGCTGTATCAAGAGAGGAATCAGCGCAGATGCCGCAAATGCGATATTTGATGATATGGCATCCTTTGCTTCCTACGCTTTCAATAAATCCCATTCAGCCGCTTACGCTTATGTTACCTATCAGACAGCCTGGCTTCGATGCTACTATCCTCAGGAATTTATGGCTGCTATGCTTACTTCCGTTCTTGATAATACGGATAAGGTTGTCGGCTATATTACTGAATGTCAGACTAACCTCGGCTTCAAGGTTCTTCCACCCAGCGTTAATGAATCTGAAGAGAAGTTCACCGTTGTCGGTGATAACGTGCGCTTCGGTCTTCTTGCAATAAAGAATCTCGGAAGCGGTGTTATCAAGCAGATTATTGCAGAGCGTGAGGAAAACGGACCCTTTGAAACATATTATTCCTTCTGTAAGCGCTGTTACGGTAAGGAGCTTAACCGCCGTGCACTCGAAAATCTTATCAAAAGCGGTGCTGTTGACTGCTTCGGTCTTAACCGTAATCAGATGTTCTTAATGATTGATGACATCCTCAGCGCCCTTGAAAATGATAAAAAGGGCAAAATTGAAGGACAGATTGGTCTTTTTGACCTAGGAAGTGCGCTTGCCAAGGCAGTTGAACCCGTTCCTCCTGATGTAAAGGAATTTCCCGAAAAGCAAAGACTTGCTATGGAAAAGGAAACCACGGGACTTTATATGTCAGGTCACCCTATGACGGAGCATGTCCGACTTGCAGGAAGACTCGGAAGTGCAAAAACCTCCGATATTGTTGAATCCTCACCCTCTGATCCCGATTCTGCTTACAAGGACGGCGACAGAGTAAGGCTTTTAGGTATTCTTGCTTCTGTAAGAAAGAAAATC
>JAZNAI010000128.1:0-6623 GCA_045586465.1 Acutalibacteraceae bacterium
GGCAAAGAGAGCCAGGAAGTGGAGAGGATACCAGGTGAGCACGTATACGGGATACATCAGAATGGCACGCCACATCTTGCCTACCCGGCGGCGGGCGGTGAGGCACATCAGAAGACCCAGGGCGGTGGAGCCTGCCCAGAAGGAGGCCACAAGCATATTTGCTCTTGCTTCTATGTTCTTTCCGTCCTCATAGGCTGTGTAGAGATTGTCAAAAATCATCTTTGTAGCCTTGACGGCAGCCTTCTTTGTACCGGGAGTGTTGCTCTTTCCGATGTAAGCCTCAACTGCGTGGGTAAGTGCATCCATACCGGTGGTTGATGTGATGTGCTTGGGAAGACCGACTGTAAGCTCGGGGTCAAGAACGGCAACCTTGGGAATAAGATGATTGTCGTTTATAGCGTTCTTTTCGTGAGTTACGGGGTTTGAAACAACGGCTGCAAGTGTGGTTTCTGAGCCTGTACCTGCAGTTGTGGGAACTGCAAAGAGGGGAGGAAGCTTCTTCATAACCTTAAGAAGACCTCTCATCTGAGGAATAGTCTTGTCGGGACGGGCAATTCTTGCACCGCAAGCCTTTGCGCAGTCCATAGGTGAGCCGCCGCCGAAGGCAATAATACCCTGACAGGCATTTCCGAGGTAGATTTCAACTGCATCCTCAATATTGTCAATTGTGGGATTGGGCTGAACGCCGTCAAATACAGCGTAGGAAATTCCTGCCTTATCGAGAGCCTCAAAAAGACCGTCGAGAAGCTTTAATGACATAAGACCCTTATCGGTAACAACAAGAACCTTTGAAATGCCCTTTGCCTTTACGGCAGCAGGAAGCTCCTTTACGGCACCTGCACCCTTGAGAAGCTCGGGTCTGCTCCAGTCAAGGAACATTGTGCCGACGTACATAACCTTCTGATATGCTCTGCAATAAGCATTGAAAAGTAATGACATAGTTTTTCATCCTTTCATTTATTTACCGCTCTATTATACGACTGAAAAGCACGGTTTTCAAGTGATTATAAAACTTTTTTCAGTCTTATCATATTCCAGGACATAGCACCAAGCTTTGTTTTCATAATTTTACCGTCAATCTCAGGTAATTCCTTCTTTTCGCAGGGGGTTACGGGCTGTGCATCCCGTGTATTCTTTACGTAAGGGTCGGTGTGCTCAATTACGGTATGTGAAACGGGAACGAAGCCTTCAAAATCGCAGAGCTTCGTTTCAAGGACGATATCGTCATTGATATCACGGTTGATTGCGAAAACTGTAAGCTCCTCACCGTCCTCTGAAAGAACGGCTGCCGTGTCAACATCGGGAACGTCCGTGTACCATTTAGTGTCGTATTTTGATGTATCTGTAAGACCCTGAAGCACATAGCCTCTGCCGTATTTTGATGCGAACATAAAGGGCCAGAATATAGTCTGCTTCCAGGCCTTTCCGCCGTCGTCGGTCATTATGGGAGCTATTACGTTTACAAGCTGTGCAAGACAGGCAATTTTAACTCTGTCGCAATGACGGAGAATGGAGTTGAGCATTGTACCTACAACAAGAACATCTGCATAATTATACACATCCTCAAGAAGATGCGGTGCCTTTGACCATTTTACGAATTCTGTGCCGTTTGAGTGATACCATACGTTCCACTCGTCAAAGGAAATGTCAATTCTCTTCTTTGAGTGGCGCTTACCCTGAACGTAATCGAGAGCCGCAATAACGCTTTCGATGAAGCGGTCGGTTTCAACGCCTTTAGCAAGGAAGTTTTCAAGATAATTGTCGTTGTTGCCGTGGTACTGATGCATTGAAACGTAATCAACGTGATCATAAGCTAAATCAAGGGCGGTGGTTTCCCATTCGCCGAAGGTCTTCATTCCCCAGCTTGAGCTGCCGCAGAGCACGGTTTCAATTGTGGGGTCTGTCCACTTCATGATTTTTGCAGCCTCGCAGGCAACCCTTCCGTATTCGGAGGGTGTCTTTGCGCCCATCTGCCAGGGGCCGTCCATTTCGTTGCCGAGGCACCAGAGCTTTACTCCGTAGGGCTCGGCACTTCCGTTCTTCTTTCTCAGGTCACTTAAATATGTTCCGCCCTTGTGATTGCAGTATTCAACGAGCTGTCTTGCTTCGTCGGGACCTCTTGTGCCGAGGTTTACCGCCATCATGGGAGAGGTGTTTGCCGTTTTGCACCATTTCATAAATTCATCGGTGCCGAATTCGTTTGTCTCCGTTGTACCCCAGGCAAGCTCGAGTCTCTTGGGACGAAGCTCCTTGGGACCTATTCCGTCTTCCCAGTTGTAGCCCGAAACAAAGTTTCCTCCGGGGTATCTGACAACGGGAACGTTCAGCTCTTTAATAAGTCCCAGTACATCTTTTCTGAAGCCGTTTTCGTCCGCTTCAGGGTGTCCGGGCTCGTAAATTCCGCCGTAAACACAGCGTCCTAAGTGCTCAACAAAGGAGCCGTAAATTCTGTCGTCGGTTTTACCGACCTTGAATTCGCTTGCGATTGTCAGCTTTGCAAACTTCATAAATATTCTCCTTATTTGTATAAAAATTCATTCAGCTTCTCACGGTTTTCCTGAAAATCAACCACGAGAACAGCCTGATAATTTTTTGTATCGTTATACCACGTTCCGTCAGCGGGGACGGTCATCTGCTCGATGTCACCCGTTATGCACATAAGTGCCTTCATAAGAAGTGCGGGGAAGCGTGATTTTTCAATGGAGCATTCTATTGTACCTGCAATTTCCTTTGCAGTTTTCAGAAGCGTTACGGGGTTTGAACGGGGGAGCTTTTTAAGGACGAGGGAAATAACCTCACGCTGTCTGCCGGTTCTGTAAAAATCGTCCTGGCCCCGTCTTATTCTGCAGTACTGAAGAGCCTCTTTTCCGTCAACGTGTATATTTTCCCCGGGCTCTGTCTCGAAGCCCTCTCTTTTAAGAGCTTTTGCCTCGGTTTCGTCAATTTCCGGAATTGTGACACCGCCCACGGCATCGATGATTTTAATGAACATATCGTAGCCGACCTTTGCGTAGTCGTCAATTCTGATTCCGAAATTCTTTTCGATTGTATTGCACACGAGCTGAGGTCCGCCGTAAACACAGGCGGCATTGAGCTTCATATTGCCGTAGCCGGGAATATTTACGTATGAGTCCCTTAAGAAGGATGAAAGCTTTATCTGTCCGTTTTTCATATCAAGTGACAGCAGTATCATCGCATCGGAGCGTGAGGCATCGCCCGTATCAAGTGTGTCAATGCCCATAAGAAGCACGTTGTATACGGATGATGAATGAAGAAGGTCAGCTTCATTCGTGTGAGCATTGTCTTCAAAATCAAGTGCCTTATAGTCAGACAGCACGTAAAATGTGCCTGCCGTTAAAAACAGAGTAAAAGTAATAATAACTGCGAGCACTGCCGAAAGAATACACCTGAGAATTCTCAGCTTTTTCTTCTTTTTCTTAGCTTTTTTTACGTCCTTTTTCTGCTCACGGGGAGTTTTTGAAACACCTGAGTTGATTTTTCCGTTTTCTGTTACAATATCGCCGAAGGACATTTCTCCGGGCTTTCTTTTAAGTGAATCGGAATCAATTTTTTCCGTATATGAAGCGGTCTGTTTTTTGCTTTCGCCGCCGTTTTTCTGTTTGCTGAAATAAATATCCTCTGCCATAAGCATTCTCCTTTCTTCGTCAGCAAGGAAACGTCTTTAACTTTATTTTATAGTGAACGGGCAGATAATACAATATTTTTTTTGAAAAAAACTTAAATTTCGGCACCAAAAACGGAAAATAGTTCTTGAAATGTCGTGATATCTTTTATATAATGTGTTTATATTTAGTTTTTACGGAGTTTATTATGTTAGGAAAAATGGTTAAGGTCAAGGTTACGAAGCCTTGCAATTATCTTGAACTCCGTACCGGTGTCCGATATATTATAAATTACGGAATTGCTGAGGTGCAAAGCGAAAAAAAGAGCTTTACCCTCGGTGCGTATGTTCTCGGTGTTAATCACCCGGTACGGGTATTTGAGGGGAAAATTATTGCCGTTCTGCGTTATACCGACAGTAAGCGCTCGGTGCTTGTGGTCGCCCCCAAGAATATGAGAAGAATCGATTATGAAATCAGAGACGTGCTCGAGTTTAATGAGCCGAGAGATTCCTATAATCTCGACTGTCTTTATGAGCACTCCTGCGGTGCCGTTGTTTTCCGCAGAATCAACGAGGAGTACCGCTTCCTTCTTATCAAGAACAGAAGAAGCAACAACTGGGGCTTCCCCAAGGGACATATGGAAAAGGGTGAAACAAGAGAAGAAACCGCTGTCCGTGAGGTTCTTGAGGAGACGGGACTGCATATAAATATATTACCCGGCTTCTGCAAGGATTCCCAGTATAAAATCGGTACCAAGATTGAAAAGAGGGTAGAGGTGTTCTTGGCTTCCACAGAGGACACTCAGACCGTTATACAGAAAGAGGAGATTGAGGACTATATCTGGCTTCGCTACAATGAGGCGCTTGACAGACTCAAGTTCGACAACGACAAGGATATTCTCATTTCCGTAAGGGAATATATGCTTGAAAACGGTATCAACTAATTTTACAGGAGTTTTTTTATGACCGAACAGCTTACAACCTGGTTTGCTTCGCTTTTCAGCGATTCGGTAAGCCACGAAATCATTATTTTCCTTACTTCTCTTCTGCCGATTTTAGAATGCAGAGGCGGTATGATTCTCGCAAAGCTTTTTGAAATCAATTTCTTCAAGGCTTTTCTTATCTGTTATATCGGCAATATGATTCCCATGCCCTTTATTATTCTCTTCATTAAAGAGATTTTCAAGTTTATGAAAAAGCACAATATTCTTGTGAAATTCATTGAAAAGCTTGAGGGTAAGACGGCTAAGAATGCCGATAAGGTATTAAGATACAAGCAGTGGGGTCTTCTTGCATTTATTGCGATTCCTCTTCCCGGCACGGGCGGATGGACCGGCTCACTCTTTGCCGCACTTCTCGGCATTGATTTCAAGAAGGCGCTTCCCATAGTTGCTCTCGGTGTGTTTATTGCGGACCTTATTATGTCCGTTGTAACCTACGGAGCCGGTGCAATTTTTAATTTCTGATTTATAACATAAAGGTGGTTCACTATGGCGGGATTTACCCTTAAGAAGGGCGACAGCAGATTTTTCTTCATTTTCAGCATCGTCAATACCGTTCTTTTTGCGGTGTGGGATGTTGCGTATATTGTCTGCATTTTTTTAAGGAACGCAGCTTTTTCCACGGCACAGACCAATATGGCAATAACGGGACAGGCCGAATATACGGTTGAGGTTACTTCTCCCTTTTTCCCCGTGCTGAGAATCGTTGTTTACCTTCTTCCCGTGGTGCTCGCAGTATGGACAGCTGTTCTTTATGCTCTTGACCGAAAGAATAAAGAGCTTACGGACAATAAGCTGATTTTCGCAGCCTTCGGTGCGGATATACTTGCTGCAATTCTCTGCGCACTTGATATTACGGCAATTCATATGATTTTCTGATACTTGACAAAACTTTTCTTTTATAGTAAAATCCATTTCAATATAATGCTGTGACGGGAACAAGTAACGGCTTTTATGAGGCTTCAGAGAGCAGACGGAGGGTGAAAGTCTGTGCCGAAAATTTTCGTGAATACATCCCCGAGCTTCGCACCGAACGAAGAAATTTCAGTAGGCTGCGGCGGTAGCAACCGTTATTTTGCGAGACTTAAAGTTTTTCTTTAAGTCCCAAAGGGCATTTTCCGTGAGGAGATGCCGAAAAAAGGTGGTAACACGGACTTTCGTCTGTCCTTTTATCTGAAAGGGCAGGCTTTTTTTTATTGTAAAATTTTTTGAAAGGACAATATATTATGGGAATTTACGAAGAGCTTAAGGCAAGAGGCCTTATAGCACAGGTTACAAATGAGGATGAGGTAAGAGAGCTTGTAAATAACGGCAAGGCAGTTTTCTACATCGGCTTTGACCCCACGGCTGATTCACTTCACGTCGGTCACTTTATGGCTCTTTGCCTTATGAAGAGACTGCAGATGGCAGGCAATAAGCCCATTGCTCTTATCGGCGGTGGTACTGCACACATCGGCGACCCCTCAAGCAGAACGGATATGCGTTCAATGATGACAAAAGAAACAATCGAGCACAACTGCGAATGCTTCAAAAAGCAGATGGAACGCTTCATTGAATTCGGCGAGGACAAGGCTATTATGGTAAACAATGCCGACTGGCTTCTTGACCTTAACTATGTTGAGCTTTTAAGAGAAGTGGGAGCCTGCTTCTCAGTTAACAATATGCTCCGTGCAGAGTGCTACAAGCAGAGAATGGAAAAGGGTCTTTCCTTCCTTGAATTCAACTATATGATTATGCAGAGCTACGATTTCTATCATCTTTATAAGAACTACGGCTGTAATATGCAGTTCGGCGGTGACGATCAGTGGTCGAATATGCTTGGCGGTATAGAGCTTATTCGTAAAAAACTCGGCAAAGATGCGTACGCAATGACTATCACTCTGCTTATGAATTCCGAGGGCAAAAAGATGGGCAAGACCGCAAACGGCGCGGTATGGCTCGACCCCGAAAAGACAAGCCCGTACGATTTCTATCAGTACTGGAGAAACGTTGCTGACGGC
>JAZNAI010000129.1:0-6563 GCA_045586465.1 Acutalibacteraceae bacterium
CATTTCAAATCTCTCAATCATATCCGATTCCTCCGTAACTATTATTATAAGCTGATTATATCACAGCCAAACTGATATTTCCACATTTTTCTCTGTTATTTCAAACGGAACAAAGCTATTTGTACCGATATGGGTAATTACATAAATACAAAAAAGGCGGATGCAAAAAAACTTCCGTTTTTTCACATCCGCCTGCGCTGTCTGTTTTATTTCCGGATTATATATATCAGTTATTTTCTGCAACCTTAAAGCCTTTTTTAATGAGGAAGAATAAGGGAATCACCACAAAGACGGAAACGATTGCCGCATAAACAAACATACTTGATGAAGGTACAATAGTATCAACTCCGTATTCGTTTATATAGGTAACTGCTGAATTACGGCAGGCTATATCGCCGAGTGCCGGACCGCACACCATGGGAATCAGGACGGTAAATATCATTCTGATACCCTGGAAAAGACCTGCCTTTCCCTCGGGAATAAAGTCCTTTATGGATGCATTGAGCTGAATACCCATTACAAGATTTCCTACTACGGCAGGAACAATGCCTATGAGAATAATGTGTATATTAGTCGAGGTTGCAAGAATAACAAGACCTGCTGTAGCTAAAATTGCACAAGGAACAAGTCCCCTTGCCTTGTTTTTTGCGGAAACCTTGAGAAGCATAACCATGCTTGCTATGAGAATCGCAACCATTACCACAAAGGTAGCAATAACGCCGGGAGTGATAAGATTATCGCCGTTATCGGGAATTACAACGTACTGCAGGTATACGAGAAGATAGGGGAAGAATACCTGATAGGAAACACTCGAAAAGCCTATAGCTAAAAATGTGAGATAAAGCCTTGAATTTTCCTTGATAACAGAGGGTCTGAAGCCGTAGAAAAGGTCTGCCCAATAGCTTGATGAAGCTTCATTCTGTGTAATCTTTTTCTCGGGATTCTTAATAAGGAACAATCCTGCTACACCGCAGGCTGTTACAAACAGGCCGAGATACAGGAAGAAATTCTGATAGGAAACGGCACCTGACTGTGCAAGGCTTCCCACACCCATAACAACAACCATTGACAAGAAGCCTACAAAGGTAAATGCAGTTTCAATAGCAGGTCTTACCTTGGGAGTAGAGATATCCGTTACCCAGGCATTAAAGGCGGCATCGTTACTTGTGGAACCCATATAAGTCATAATGATGTCCATTATGATTATTACCCATACGGTGCCCGTCAGAATCTTGGCTTCATCGGTAATACCGAAAATTGCCGCAATATTATCCTTTGTGATAAAGCCGAAAACTGCCGTAACAAGTCCCCAGAGTATGTAACCGACGGAGATGAACAGCTTACGGTTTTTCATCTTATCGCTGAGCGTTCCCATTACAAAGGTGGTAAGCACAGCAGCAACAGCCGAAAGAGCAACCATACGGCTGATAGCGGTTGTGGGAGCCATTGAGCCCGCCATAGCTTCAGCAGAAGCATCTGCATAAACGGAATTATAAAGGAAGGTATTGAAATACATATTTTCAATATTCCACGCAATACCGCCCATAAAGCTGAACAGACACATTGTAAACCAGGTCTTCTTTGAAAGCTTTTCCTTAATCATAATCACATTTCCTTTCACATTTAAAGAAAGAAACTGAAAACATTCAGTCTGACAGATTATATCACTATTTTTAAATAATATCAATGCCAAAGAGCAAATAAACGGGATTTAACTCAGATAAACAAAATGATTTGTCAAACTAAGTGCAACACTTTTTAATTGAATCATTAAATAAATCCAACGGTTTTTGGTAATTTAAAATTGTAAACGCTTTTATCTCTTTTCCTTATTGATTTACCTAAATTGAATTTACCTCTGGTTTCTTTCTTACCTCGGCTCTTCCCCTTTCTTCTGAGTACTTTTAAATTAACATCAATATATTTTTCATATATCCAACGGTATATAGTTCTTGTGGAAGGCATTTCTAATTCACATACTGTATTTGCTATTTGTTCCAGCGACCATGTCAGTAAAAGCTTTTCTTTTATGTATTCGAGCTTTTCGGGATCCTGAAACATCCCTCTATGGCAATACGACCTTCTTAACAAATACTTCTTTTGTGCTGTATACGGATAATATGTTGGTATGTCATACATGTGCGTACAGTTCCTTCGCACTTCTCTTGAAACTGTATTTACATTTCTTCCTATCAATTCTGCTATCTTTCGGTAACTGTATCCTTTTAATTAATATTCCCGTAGACAACAACACTCTTCTATGGTAAGATGTGTGTAACTCATATAAATCCTCCTTGGTTTTTGTTTTGTGGTAATTACATTATACCATGGATTTATATGGGTTACTTTATTTTATCAAAGTGTTGCACTTGATAGTATAATTCATCATCGTCAAAAAAAACAGCTCCCCTTACCGAATGGCAAAGGGAGCTCCGTGCAATAAATCTTGTCAGAATATTTATTTTTCCTTAACAATGCTAAGCTTATCAAATATACCGCCTGCGTAGCTGTCAGCATCTGCCATAAAGGTAACAGTGACCTTTTCTTTCCCGATTATTGCATCTTCGGGTATCTTATAGTAAGCATCATAAAAGGCTCCGGGATTGACATTCTCAATTGTCACATTTTCGAGAAGTCTTCCGTCAACAAGAATTCTGAAATGTCTTCCCGCATCACCGCTGAAAAATTTCACACAAAGATAGTTTACTGCATTATTATCTATTGTCATATCATAGCTGAAAAATCCGCCGGGTGCCGCATCTCTGAAAATACGGCCGAGATGGTTGCCTGAATTTGAAAGCTCTGCTTTAAGATTGTGGGAAAATTCGTACTGATCGTTACCTACGGGAAAGCTGTCAACCTCCGTGTACTTGTCTGCCTCATTTTCCGGCACCTTGGTATCAGCATCCGCCAGCTTAAAATATATTCCGTAACGGTTTTTATGCTGTTTGTAATGCGGTGAGAAGGTAAGCTCTCTGTCGGTACCCTTGAGAATGAAATTCAGTGCTTCATCCTGACACACCATATTTTCACCGATATTTTTCAACCAGTCTTCAATTGTGCCGTTTTTTACGGTGATTACATCACTTACCGAGGAATCAAACAGAGGAACGGTAACATTAACACCTGTTGTGCTTGTCTGCAGGCTTTCATTGCCGAGATTTGCACTGAGCACCCACGGTCCGTACTTAAAGGCTACGGCATTTTCATTATCCTGCAAATAATAAACCTCTATACCCATAGGCAGGGTATACTCTATAACATCTTCGTCCTGCCACTCTTTCGATAAACGGATAAAGCCGTCAGCCGCTTTGACATCGGAAACGGTGTTATTGATTTTTACCGTCGGAATTTCACTGCACCAGTCAGGCACTCTTAACACGATATCAGCCTGAGCCGAGCCTTTTACAGTAAAGGTTACCTTCGGCAGGCTTTCCTTTTGAGTGACAGTAATTCCTTTTTCACGCCATATTACCTCAGAAGAAGTATATCTGATAACGTAAATGCTGTTTTCATCCTTATAATAAATACTGTCATTAAGCTTAGAAAAGTTTTCCATACCTGAGCCTGTACAGCACCAGAAATGCTCTGTTTCTGAGCTGTAAACCTTGAAGAAGCCCGTTGCCATCGGCTGAAAATATGTAGTCATACCCGTTTCGGGATTCTGCGAGGAAAGAATCGCATTGATAAAAGCGTTCTCATAATAGTCTGCATATTTACGGTTTCCCGTGATTTTGAAAAGCTCCCGTGTGAGCTTTAACATATTGTATGTATTACAGGTCTCACAGTTACAGTTGGTGCGCTCGGCACCAAGAATACCGGGCTCGCCGAAATGCTCCCATTCGCTGTTTCCGCCCGTAATATATGTGTGATTATTTACCACTATGTCCCAGAAGTTTTCGGCAACCCGCAGATAATATTTCTCACCCTTGCCGAGAACAATGTACCGCTTTAGAGCACCGATGATTTTCGGAATTGTGGTATTTGCGTGCTTACCGTTAAGAATATCCTTCCCCTCATACAGCGGCTCAAACAAGGACATCTCATCGAAGCTGTGAGCAGCTGAAAGATGCTTCTCATTCTTTGAATGACCGTAAAGCTGATAAAGACAGTCATTCATACCGCCGTATTCTACATTCAGCACGGTGCGCTGAACAGCCTCATCCCACCGGGAGGTTCTGCTGTATACCCAATCTCCAAGTCTTGATGCAATCTCAAGAGCTTCGGTATTTTCCGTTAATTCATATGCACTGATAAGTCCCGACATTATTTTATGCATAGTGTACCAAGGCACCCATGTGCCTGAGGTGTTGCCTTGCTCAATGCGTGAGTAATGCTCTTCGGGAATTGCGGCAAGATATCCCGTTTCCGTATTCTGACATTCTGCCAATACGGTCACAATATGGTCGGCAATCGATTTGAGCTCTGCATCTCCTGTCACAGCATAAGCCTGAGAAACGGCTGTAAGGTAATGTCCAAGAGTATGCCCCTGAATGGCAGAATTCTCCCAGCCTCCGTAAAGGGAGGAGCTGTTTTCTACACCGCCGATATCACAAAAGCCTTTGAGAAGCTTATCAGCATCGAGCTTTTTAAGATATCTGACCTCCAGGCTAAACGCATTCCGCTCATAGCTGTCAAGCAGCTCAACATCGGTCATAGGAACATCCTTCAATGCATTCTTGAGCGGTTCGGCAGAGAAATTATTGCCGCATCCCGCAAGAGATACCGCAATGCCTGCAGAAAGCGCAAGTGTAACAAGTCTTTTTTTCATAGGTGCTCCCTCTTTCGATAAAATTTTCAGCATCTGCGTTTATTCTACCCTAAGGCGAAAATAAGGTCAATATCTTATCATTTAACAGACTTTACCTGAGCCCAGAAATATAATGTCAACCGAGTGGTGAGACTTGAAGACGATTCGGGAAGTTTCCGCACCCCTCAAAAAATCACAGCAAAAACACACATAAAGCCTTGATACATAAGGGATTACAACACCTTCCGACATCAATCTCCACTCTTCCCCTTTTCACCGTTTCCGGTGTTTATTTCACAAAAAAACACCAAATATACACCAATTTTCCACCCAAAACAGAACTTTTTAACAAAGGCTTAAAATAAACTTCAAAGACTTATCAGCTGCGTGCCGTCCTTCATTACATAATCGCAAGGAGTGCCTTTAAGAGCTCATCTTTTATTATCTCGTGTCCTGTGGCTGTGGGATGGATGCCGTCGGCAGTCCAGAGCTCTGCATTACCGTCCGACACGAGGCTGTCGAACTTATCCTGAAGCGGAACGAAGGTGAAATTATAGTGTTCTGCAACCTGCTTAGCAATCTCTGCAAGTCTTCTTACGTCCGAATTAAATGCATCCCATAATTCTTCCGTGCACTTGCCCTTTAAGATAAACGGCTCAAGGATTATAATTTTAATATCGGGTAAGCATTCTTTTATTTCATCAATAAGCATACCGTAAATTTTTCTGAACTTTTCGGGGCCCACTCCGCAATTCATAGTAAGCTCGTGTGAAACGTCGTTCACGCCTATGAGAATTGACATGAAATCCGGCTTCAGATTAATAATATCCTCCTTGATTCGGGCATAAACGTCGGTTATTCTGTCACCGCTTTTTCCGCGGTTGAGAAAATTTATTTCACCCTTGTGTTCCCCTTCAAATTCAGTCGCCATCATAAAGGCATAGCCGTGCCCAAGGCCGCCGTTAATCAGATTTTCATCATCTCTGTTTGCATCTGTTATTGAGTCACCCTGAAATAAAAACGTTTTCATATATACATCATCTCCGATACGGTTTTCTGAAGTTTTGTTAATATAATTATATCACTTCCGGGAACAAAAAAGCAATAAAATAATGAACGCCACCGGAATTCCCGATGGCGCTTTTGGTTACTTCTTACAATAGATTTTGATTGCTTCGGAAACGAATTCCGCTGTATCATCACCATTTTTATCGATGTTATTCCTGAAACGCTCATCGCAGACGTACATCTGACCGAGTCCTGCAAGGATATCATCGGTGCAGTGATAAAAGTTTTTTGTGATGTAGTCCTGCAGTTTCTTCACGAGCTGCTGTGCCGTATCGCTGTCGGCTCTCTCACCGCATTTCTTGCACTCGGCAAACTCCGCAAAGACACCGTTCATTCCGTCAAGAACGTCATTCCATTTATCTTCGGAGTAGCCCCCTGTCTTTGCTTGGCTCTCCTTGTATGCGTCGGTTTCTCCGAAGCGTTGCTTTGCCTCATCCTCGTACTGCTGACGGGCGGTCTCGTATTCGCTGTTGTCAAATACGCTCATTGTGATCTCTCCTTTTTCTGCTTGTTCCAAAGCTACGATCAGCCGTTCCAGCCGCTCCTTCTTCAACGTCAGTAACCGCTTCTGCTTCGCAAGCGCTTTTTGTTTATTGTAATTCGGCGAGGCGAGGATCTCCGCAATACTCTTGAGCGGAAAATCCATTTCACGATAGAACAGTATCTCTTGCATCCGTTCAAGAGAATTTTCATCGTAAAAGCGATAGCCGTTTTGTTCATCCACAAAACTCGGAAGTCGGATCGT
>JAZNAI010000130.1:0-7004 GCA_045586465.1 Acutalibacteraceae bacterium
AGGCAAATATATCACTCATTCCGAAGGAATGAATATCACCCGTCACAGACGGATATCACCGACAACAAAGTTGTCGATATCACTATCATAATTTAACGACAGGGTCGTAAAATTATGATTTATATAAAAAGAAAGGGTGTGCATTATGAAGATATCAACACAGACAGAGGTTGCTTCCCGTCTTGTGGGCGAGGAAAGGACAATTGAGCTTATTGCAAAGGCAGGCTTTGATGCCTGGGATTTTTCAATGTTCGATATGTGCAAATACGACTGGGACAAAAAATGTCTTCTGCCCAATTCCCATCCTCTTGCAGGAAACGATTATCTTGCTTTTGCAAGAAGGCTGAAGAGAATCGGTCTTGATAACGGTATTGTATGCAATCAGTCCCACGCACCCTTTCCTGCAAGATGCAAGCCCATAAGAGATCATTTCAAAAGAGCAATAGAGTGTTCTGCCGAGGCAGGAGCCGAAATCTGTGTTATACATCCCGATAATTACAAGTCCCCCGAGGAAAATGCTGAGATGTATTTTGAGCTGCTACCCTTTGCAAAGGAGCATAATGTGAAAATTGCAACGGAAAATATGTGGTGCTGGGATGATAAAAAGGATCAGGCCTGTGAAGCCGCCTGCTCACATCACGATAATTTCAGACGGCATATTGATATAGTCGGCGACCCCTTCCTTGTGGCTTGTCTTGATATCGGCCACGCTGAAATGAAGGGTCTTGATACCACCGCGGAGAAAATGATACATACTCTCGGAGCTTCTCTTCAGGCTCTTCATATACACGATAATGACAAGTGGCACGACTCCCATCAGATTCCCTTTTCAATGGATATTGATTTCACGAAGGTCGTGAAGGCACTTAAGGATATAGATTACAAGGGATATTTCACCCTTGAGGCTGACAGCTATCTGAAAAAATTCACGGCGGAAAATGTGGCTGACGGCATAAAGGATTTATATAATGCTGCAAGAAGGCTTGCAGATATGTTTGAGGCTTTATAATATGAAAATTATCTGTTCTGACTATGACGGTACTCTGAATCACGGAGGAATTACCGAAAAAAAGCTCCGTGCTATAAAAAAATGGCAGGAGGCAGGGAACCTTTTCTGTGTTGTCAGCGGCAGGGGAAAGGAATTCTTTTCTGAGCTTAAGGAGAAAAATATTCCCGTTGACTATTTTCTTGCCTGTAACGGTGCTCTTATAACGGACAAGAGCTGTAATATTGTATCTGATGTACGCTGTGAAAGCCCTGTGGCTGTACCTCTGATTGAGCTTCTTTTTTCGCAGAGCTGTCCTTTTGTCAATGTTTGTAAGGATATTTCCTTTTGTGTTGCAAATGAACAGTTTCCCGAGGAAGAGGGAATACATCCCGAAGAGATAAAAGCTGTAGAGTATTTTAATCAGATAAGCACCGCTTGTTCCGATTTCAATGAAGCCGCCCGTGTGACCGCACTTGTAAAGGACCGCTTCGCAGAGTATCTCAATCCCTTGCAGAACGGCACGTGCATTGACATTGTGCCTCTCGGTACGGACAAGGCTCAGGGAATATACAGGCTTCTCAGCTTAGTCGGCGGTGAAAAAGCGGACGTAATTGCCGTTGGCGATAACGTGAATGACGAAGCTATGATAAAGGAATTTTATTCCTACGCTATGGAAAACGGAGTTCCCGGAATAAGGGAAATAGCAGACTGTATTACCGTCGGCATAGAAGATCTGATAGAAAAGGAACTTTCAAGATGATAAGAAAAGAATATACGGAAAACGAAATTTTCAGCTACGTTGAATACTCTCCCGAGGAGATGAAAGAGGGGCTTCCCATTGTTTTTCAGCTTCACGGAGCAGGGGAGAAGGGAAACGGACGGGACGAGCTTCCCCTGGTTGATGTTCACGGCTTTTCGGAATTTCTCCGAACTAATGACAGAGAGTGCATTTTTGTAATGCCCCAATGTCCCTCCGATACCTTCTGGACAGCAAGAGTTGAGTCCATAATTAAGTTTATTGAGGAAAAAATTGAATTCTACAAAGCAGATAAATCCCGTGTGTACCTTACGGGAATCAGTATGGGCGGATACGGCACCTGGCTTACTGCTATGGCAAGACAGGATTTATTTGCTGCTATTGCTCCCTGCTGCGGCGGCGGTATGCCCTGGAATGCCGGAAGCATCACAATGCCCGTGTGGATTATTCACGGCGCCGAAGATAAAACGGTAAATGTTTTCTATTCCGACGAAATTGCCGAAAAGCTTGAGGCGGCAGGTAAGGAATACATTTACACCCGTCTTCCCGGTGTTACCCACAATGCCTGGGATTATACATACAAAGCAGAATTAATTGATTGGTTACTGAGTAAAAGGAAATAAAAAATGTTATATTACGGCGTTTTACTGGCTGCTGTTACAATGTTCAGCTTCCAGTTCTTGTTTAACGGAATTTTTGAAAAGGAGTACGGAAACGGTCTTCGTGCGATGCTTGTTTTTTCGGCAGGCTCGTCACTTGTGGGTTTTCTGATTCTTCTTATAATCAACGGCTTTAAGTTTGAATTCACGTGGTTTTCACTTCTTATGGCATTTTTTGCCTCTCTGGATTCCATAGGATATACCTATTTCAGCCTTAAAGCCCTCGGCAGAATAAATCTTTCTCTTTATTCGATGTTCTCTATGCTCGGCGGTATGATTCTGCCCTCGGTTGTGGGAATTTTATTCTACAATGAGGAGCTGACCGTCGGAAAGGGTATCTGCTATGCCCTTCTTATGCTGTCCCTTCTTTTGTCCTCAAAAAGGGGAGAGAAAAAGTCGGGATATATTTACTATATGGGTGTATTTGTGCTCAACGGTATGTCGGGAGTGCTTTCCACAATTTTTCAGAATGCACCCTACGAAAAGACCTCTGCCGCAGGCTATTCAATGCTCATAGCCCTTATAGCTCTTATTCTTTGCCTTGTTTTCCTGCCCTTTGTAAAGGGAAGCGGAGAAAGGCTTACGAAAAAGGCGGTTGTCAGTATGGGCGGCTACGGAGTGCTGTGCAGAGTGGGAAATTATCTTCTTCTTATTGCCCTTGCACACCTTCCTGCATCCGCACAGTATCCCTTTGTTACGGGCGGAGTTATGATAATTTCCACAATTATCAGCCTGTTTACAAAAAACAAGCCCTCAAAAAGAGAAATTACGGGTGTTGCAATCTCCTTTGCCGCCCTTATTATACTGATGTTTGTTTAAGAGGTGATATTTATGGAAAAAATCCGTGTGGGTATTTTCGGACTCAGAAGAGGCTCAAGCTTTATTGATGAAATAATTTATAACGGCGGTGAAATTGTTGCCGTCTGTGAAAAGGATACAGAGTATCTTGAAGGCATTAAGGATGATATTCAGGGTGCTGCCGTTTATACGGATTTCGATGAATTCCTGAAGCATCCTATGGATGCGGTTATCCTTGCAAACTTCTTCCCCGAGCACGCCGAATATGCGGTAAAGTGCCTCGAAAAGGATATACACGTGCTCAGCGAATGTATTTCAAACGGCACAATGGCTCAGGGCGTAAGGCTCTGCGAGACAGCCGAAAAGAGTAAGGCTATTTATATGCTTGCGGAAAATTATCCCTTTATGGACTTTAACCGTGAAATGAAGCGTGTATATGAGGGCGGCACTCTCGGCAAAATCTACTATGCCGAGGGGGAATACAATCATCCTATAGACTGGTACGATATGAAGGCGGTGCTTTCCGTCCGTCCTTACGAAAAGCATTGGAGAAACTTCCTGCCCCGCTCATACTATATCACACACTCTCTTGCTCCCATTATGTCCGCTACGGGCGCCTTCCCAAAAAGAGTTACCGCTATGCCCGTATATGCCCCTCTGCCTGAGGACTGCCCTACGGCTTCCCACGTGGCAGACGTTGCGGCAATCATTTCAATTCTCAATGACGACGGCTCCGTGTTCAAGGTAACGGGCTGTTCAGCCTTCGGCGCACATTGGAATTCCTATCGTCTTTGCTGTGAAAAGGGACAGATTGAAAATGTAAGAGGCACCGACAAGATAATGCTCCGTTACAACGACTGGCAGATTCCCGAGGGACGGGAAGCCGTTAATTTCTATACCCCCGACCTTCAGGATGAAGACTCCGAGCAGATTAAGAATGCAGGCCACGGCGGCGGAGATTTTCTTGTTATCAAGGCATTCTTCGAGAGCATAAGAACAGGAAAGCCCCATCAGTTTGACGTATATTTTGCTACGGCGCTTTCAAGTGTCGCAATTCTTTCACACAGAAGCATAATGGAGGGAAGCCGTCCCTTCGACGTTCCTGATTTCAGAAAAAAAGAGGACAGAGACGCTTACAGAGAGGATACCCTTTCTCCCTTCTGGCTTTCAGACGGCACGCCTCCCTCATATCCCTGCTGCTCGGAGCCCGATTATCTTCCATCACCGTGGCAGCTGGAAAATTACAGATAATATACCGTAAATTTATATTATTCTCATATTGAAATATGTCCGCAAATGTTGTATAATTGTTACGAATTTATTAAAAGGAAGAAAATCAATGAAAAAGATTTCCGGAATAGCATCCTTTATTCTTGCTCTCATCCTGCTTGTTCTGCCTGTGGCGGACGGCTTTTCCTTTACGGCAAATGCCGCAAGCGAATGGGTATGCGCCTGGGCGACAAGTATAGTTGACTCTTCAATTTCCATTGCATCCTTAAGCGTGCAGGATATTATTCCTTCAGACGGCACAATAAGAATAGAATTCAAGGTTACCGCAGGCGGTGAAAAGCTGCGCTTTAAGTTTTCAAACGAGCACGGGTCGGCACCTATTACAATCAGCGAGGCTACCGTGGGCAGAACTCTCGGCTCGGGTGAAGCGTCTGTTGAAAGAAATACCTTTTCTGCCATTACCTTCGGTGGCAATAAGTCCGTTTCTATTCCAAAGGGTGAAACTCTGTGGTCGGATCCCGTAGATTTCAAAACGGAAGCACTTGAGGCAATAAGCGTAAGCCTTTATTTTGAGAATACTACCTACATAACCTCTGCAGGTCTTTCCAACGCAAGAACCTTCCTCGGTCTCGGTACTCTTGTGGGCAATGACCCTTCGCATTGTTATAATCCCAAAATTACTCTTCCCAGAGAAATCAATATTGTGGCAGATACAATCACCTATCACACAACTCCCTTCCTCTGTCAGGTTGACACTCTTGTGCCTGCAGGAACAAAGGATGTTGCGGTGTTTATCGGTGACTCCACTCTTGTTAACGATACTTACTATTATTTTGCGGAAAAGCTCGTCAAGGGCGGTATAGATAACATAAGTGTCGTAAATCAGGCTGTTATCGGCAATAAGCTTTTAAGTGACGGCACGGGTCTTGTGGGAAATCTCTACGGTAAAGCCCTTATTGACAGATTCGAAAGAGATGCCCTCAATATTTCAGGTGTAAAATACATTTTCGTAAAAATCGGTCTTAACGATATTCTTCATCAGTTTTCAAAGTCAATGGGAAGCGTTGTTCCTCATTATTCAACCGATGATATTATAGACGGCTATAAGGACCTTATAAAGCGTGCTCACGCCAAGGGCATCAAGATTTATTTCTTCACAAAAAGCCCCTGGAAGGGCTATGAAAGAGCCTTCCTCGGACAGACGAGTGACGTCGTCTGGAATAAGGAAATGCAGGATATGTGCGATGAGCTTACCCGTTGGATAAAGAAAAACATTTACGCTGACGGCTATATAGACTGCTCACCTCTTGCAAACCCTGCCGACCCCTATGCACTTTGTCCCTCCTTTACTCCCGACGGAGCACATCTTACTCCCATAGCTTCAATTGCACTTGCTGATCTTATCCCTGTTTCCCTTGTGGGTGTGGATAAGGAATTAAAGACCTCGGCAAAGCTTCACAAGGTTGACCCCTATAAGGAAAAGAAGCAGATAATCTACGATATGGAGCATCCCGAGGAGAAGACCACAGCCAAGGAAGAGCCCACAACAATGCGTGAGGAAAGCACTACCGCAAAGCGTGAGGAAGCAACAACCGGACGTGAGGAGAGTACAACAAAGGCTCCCGTTATAGTTCCCGAAAATACCACCTTCCCCAATTATATCCCTCAGGAAATTGTGACGGTTCCCGTAATCGGTGACGTCTCTGCAACAAAGCCCTCGGATATGCCTGTGGTAAACCCCAATTACAACATAACCGACAATATTCCTGAGCAGATAGGTAACGGCACACCCATAGCCTTCCTTCTTGTTCTGTTCCTTGTTGTTATTATTTCGGGTGCGGTTTTATTCCTTACAATGGGCAGAAAAAATCGTGAAGAATTCCAATAATATCTTGACGGATAAAATTTATTACAGTAAACTAAAGTCATAGGCTATGGTCTATGACTTTAATTTTTTCCTACGGGAGGTCAAAAAATGAAAATAACCTTTATGGGTGCAGGCAGCACCGTATTTGCAAAGAACGTTTTAGGCGATGTTATGACAACACCTGCTCTTCGCGAATGTGAAATCTCTCTTTACGATATCGACGCACAGCGTCTTGAAGAATCATATATAATGATCTGCTCTCTTAACAGAAATATAAATGAATCGAGAGCAGTTGTTACAAAGCATCTCGGTGTTGAAAACAGAAAGGAAGCACTCAGAGGCTCCGATTTCGTTGTAAATGCAATTCAGGTAGGTCTTTATGACCCCTGCACGATAATTGACTTCGAGGTTCCCAAAAAGTACGGTCTTCGTCAGACAATAGCAGACTCAAACGGTATCGGCGGTATTTTCAGAGCTCTCCGCTCAATCCCTGTGCTCAAGGATTTTGCAGATGATATGGCAGAGGTATGTCCCAACGCTTACTTCCTTAACTACACAAATCCCATGGCTCAGCTTGCAGGCTATATGCAGCGTTTTACTCCCATTAAGACAGTCGGTCTCTGCCACAGCGTTCAGGGCTGTTCAAGAGGACTTCTTGACGGTCTCGGAATGGAATACAAGGAGCCTATCAGAGAAAAAATTGCA
>JAZNAI010000131.1:0-3703 GCA_045586465.1 Acutalibacteraceae bacterium
CCTTTAACCTTATAAACGACAATATTGTAAACATCTTCAATTTTACAGGTGCTATTGCAATTCTTACGGAAATCGGTCTTAGTGTGGAGCAGATTGAAAAGGGCTTTTCACAGTCTGAAATTGTAAAATCCCGTTTTGACACCTTAATGGCAGGAAATCTTGACGTTACCTTTATTATGGCAAAGGGACAAAATCCCATCGCCTGTGCAAGATGCTTCAGCTATGCTGCAGAGATTCCGAAGAATAATAAGCTCCTGCTTATAGATATTGATGATTTGCACGATAATATCGGTGAAAGTGAAAGCACCTGCTGGCTTTATGACTGTGATTATTCTTATCTTGCCGATGACAGCATTTCTCAGATTATTTTTACCGGCCCCCGCTGCCGTGATCAGCTTCTGAGAGCAGTTATTGCAGGTGTCAAAAAGGAAAAAATTGTTCTTTGCGAGGATGTTACTAAGGCAGTAGGTCTTATTAATACCCAAGAGTATTCCGATGTTATTGTTTTATATGAATTATACCGTCAGCCTGATGCTGATAATATGAAAGTTCAGATAAAAAGCTTAGGGGAGGGAACAAAATAATGACTGTTGAAATTCTTTTTCCTGAGGTCTGCGGTCTTTACGGCGATGCACAGAATGCACAATATCTTCAAATGTGTCTTCCGGACAGTAATTTTATTTTTACTGATTTTCTTTCCGAGCCTTATTTTGCGGATAACACTCCCGACATAATTTATATCGGCTCAATGAGTGAGGAAATGCAGAGAAAGGTTCTGGGAATTTTTATGCCCCTTAAAGACAGAATCAATGAGCTTATTGATAAGGGCACGGTTTTCCTTGCGACGGGCAATGCCGCAGAGCTTTTCACTCAGAAGATCACCTATGTTACGGAGAAGAAGGAGGCAGAGGGTCTCGGAATATTCCCCCTTACCACAAAGACAGACCTTTTCAAGAGATATAACGGTAAGGTGCTCGGCAAATCGGGAGATATTGACATAGTAGGCTTCCGTTCACAGTTCAGCTTTATGTACGGAGATAATTCCGATTGCTGTTTTCTTAAAATGGAAAGAGGAGACGGAATCAACAAGGAAAGCAAGTATGAGGGTATGAGGAAGAACAATCTTATCTGTACCACCTGCCTTGGTCCCATACTTCCTCTTAATCCTCTTTTTACGGAATATATAATTTCTCTTGCAGGCGGAAAAGCAGAAGCTGCCTGCAAAGAGATGGCTATGGATGCATATAATAAGAGAGTCTCGGAGTTCAGGGACCCGAAGGTGAAGTTCTGATACAGGCGAAAGCCTGCATCAAATTCGGAATTCAGAGTTCGGAATTCGGAGGATATGTGACTTCGGGTTTGACGGAAAAGGCTGATTCGTGAAATATTTATGACATTAAGGATTGTGGTTTTATGAAAACTTCTACACAGATTGAGGCTGCTTCCCTTTTTCTCGGAGAGGAGAGGGCTGTTGAGCTTGTTGCAAAGGCAGGCTTTGATGCCTGGGATTTTTCTATGTTCTCAATGTGCGATTATGACTGGGATAAGGGAGTGCTCCGCCCCAATTCGCACCCTCTTGCAGGAAATGACTATCTCGCCTTTGCAAGAAGGCTTAAGAGAATAGGCCTTGATAACGGTATTGTGTGCAATCAGTCCCACGCACCCTTCCCTGCAAGATGTAAGCCCATAAGAGACCATTTCAAGAGGGCAATTGAATGCACCGCAGAGGCAGGGGGAGAAATCTGTGTGATCCACCCGGATAATTATAAGGGAGCGAAAGAAAACGCAGAGATGTATTTTGAGCTTCTTCCCTTTGCAAAGGAGCACGGTGTCAAAATTGCCACGGAAAATATGTGGTGCTGGGATGATAAGAAGGACGAGGCATGTGCTGCTGCCTGCTCACATCACGATGACTTTAAGGCTCACATTGATGCCGTAAATGATCCCTTCCTTGTTGCCTGCCTTGATATCGGACACGCTGAAATGAAGGGTCTTGATACTTCAGCCCGACAGATGATTCTTACTCTCGGCTCATCTCTTCAGGCACTTCATATCCACGATAATGACAAATGGCACGATTCACATCAGATTCCCTTTTCAATGGATATTGATTTTTCTGATGTGGTAAAGGCACTTAAGGAAATTGATTATAAGGGATATTTCACACTTGAGGCAGACAGCTACCTTAAAAAGAAGTTCAATGCCGGAAATGTTGAAGAGGGAATAAAGGATCTTTATAATTCGGTAAAAAAGCTTTCCGATATGTTTGAGGCATTATAATATGAAAATTATCTGCAGCGACTTTGACGGCACACTTAATCACGGAGGAATAACGGAAAAGAAGCTTTACTCCATAAGAAAATGGCAGGAGAGGGGAAATCTTTTCTGTATAGTAAGCGGCAGAGGAAAAGAATTTTTCTGTGAATTAAAGGAAAAAGGGATTCCTATAGACTACTATCTCTCCTGTAACGGTGCGCTTATAACTGACAAAAACGGCAATGTGATTTCAGATGTACGCTGTGACGGTGAAATTGCACGTCCTCTTATAGAGTACATATTTTCTCTTGACGGCTTCTTTGTTAATATCTGCAGGGAAAATGTTGTGAGAATAGAAAATTATGAATATCCCGATGCCGAAGGTGTAAGACTTGAGGATGCCGAGATGCCCCGGTACTTCAATCAGATAAGCTCGGCTTTTTCGGATTTCGGAAAATGTGCTTTGGCTTCGGCAAAAATAAGAGAAAAATTCGGCTCATTCGTAAATCCTCTTCAGAACGGCACCTGCCTTGATATTGTCCCCGCAGGTATGGACAAGGCCATGGGTATATATAAGCTTCTTGAGACAGTCGGCGGTGAAAAGAAGGATGTCATAGCAGTAGGTGACAACATCAACGATGAAGCAATGATAAGGGAGTTTTATTCCTATGCTATGGAAAACGGCGTTGATGCCATAAAAAGCATAGCCGATAGAATAACCGTAAGCGTGGAAGAGCTTATTGAAAGGGAAATGTGACTATGATAAGAAAAGAATATACGGAAAATGAGATTTTTTCATATGTTGAATATGCTCCCGAAAATATGAAGGAGGGGCTTCCCATTGTTTTTCAGCTTCACGGAGCAGGAGAGAAGGGCAACGGAAGGGATGAATTACCCCTTGTGGATGTTCACGGCTTTTCGGAATTTCTTAAAAATAATGACAGAGAATGCATCTTCATTATGCCCCAATGCCCCGTTGACACCTTCTGGAGCGCAAGAATCGAATCTATAGTAAAATTTATCGAGGAAAAGATCGCTCAGTATAAGGCTGACACCTCAAGGGTATATCTCACGGGTATCAGTATGGGAGGCTACGGAACGTGGCTTACTGCTATGGCAAGGCAGGATCTTTTTGCCGCAATTGCTCCCTGCTGCGGCGGCGGAATGCCCTGGAACGCCGAAAGCATCACCATGCCTGTGTGGATTATCCACGGTGCGGCAGATACAACCGTAAACGTATTCTATTCCGATGAAATTGCCGAAAAGCTTGAAGCGGCAGGAAAAGAATATATTTACACCCGTCTTCCCGGTGTTACCCACAATGCCTGGGATTATACATATAAGGCAGAATTAATCGATTGGCTGCTCAGTAAAAAATTAACGGTATAAGCCGTTAAAAGGTCGGAACTCGGAGGACAAAGTACGGTAGGGGCGGGGTTGCCCCGCC
>JAZNAI010000132.1:0-6073 GCA_045586465.1 Acutalibacteraceae bacterium
GCTCAATGCTTCAATGGTCGGGTGTTGATATAAAGACGGCACAGGAGCTTATGGGACACAGTGAGTACGGTGTAACAGCAAACATTTACACTCATGTTGATGAGGCTACTAAAAATAATGCAGCGATACTACAAGATAAAATTATCAAGGAAACTTTAATTTCATAAAAGATTAAGAGCAGAATGATTTCATTGTCATTCCGCTCTAATTTTTTTGCGTCATAAATATCCATAAAACAAGTGTTAAAAACATCAAAATTACGGCACGCGGTAAAAAACGCCCTAAAAAACGCTACATTTTCAATTAACCAAAAGCTAAAACCCCTTATAACAACAGGGCTCGCGGTCTTTTGCGGGGGCACATAGCACTCGAAAATGTGCGATATTTTACGGTAAATTACGATTTTAGAAAAATTGATTTTAGGTATGAAAAAAGCCCGAAACCCTTGTAAAATCAAGGTTTTTCGGACTTTTCTTTGGCAGGGGCAGAAGGGCTCGAACCCTCGGCACGCGGTTTTGGAGACCGCTGCTCTACCAACTGAGCTATACCCCTAAATATTAAACTTGCCGCCTGAAAAATTGGTGGGGCATCAGGGACTCGAACCCCGGACCAACCGGTTATGAGCCGGTTGCTCTAACCAACTGAGCTAATGCCCCGTTTCAGGTTGCTTGATTATTATATAGGTAAAGAGCTTAAAAGTCAAGTGTTATTTTGACTTTTTTTGAAAAATTTGAAAGGGACTGCAAATGAATCTGCAGTCCCCTGTTTCTTACATCAGATCGCAGATAAGCTTGGAAAATTCCAGGGGATCTTCAATTGAAAGACCGCCTATGAGTCTTGCCTGATTGTAAAGAAGCTTTGCGTAAGCGGAAAGCTTATCTTTATCTTCAGAATAAAGTTTTTTGAGCTTTTCGGCTATGGGGTGATTCATATTGATTTCAAGAACATACTGTGCCTTAACGTCCTTAGAGTCAGGCATTGACTGCAGAACCTTTTCCATTTCGGCTGAAATCTGTCCCTCATTTGTAAGGCATACGGGGTGGTTTTTTAGCTTGTTTGTGAATCTGACAGCGGATATTTCAGAAAGAGAATCCTTCATATAACTGAACATATCAGCATTATCTTCATTTTCGGCCTTTACAGCGTCTTTCTCTTCTTCTGTGGCAAAGTCTGCATCGTCGGCACAGATGTTGATAAAGGGCTTATTTTCGTAAGTCATAGCTGTCTTCAATGCGAACTCATCAATGTAGTCTGTGAGATAAAGGATTTCGTACCCCATATCCTTTACCTTTTCAACCTGAGGAAGCATCTCTATTCTGTCAATTGTCTCACCTGATGCATAATAGATGCTGGGCTGTTCGGATTTCATACGTTCTGCATATTCTTTAAGAGTAACATATTTTTTGTCACCGCTGCTCTTGAACAGAAGAAGGTCAATAAGGTCATCCTTGTGCATACCGTAATCGGTATAAATACCGAATTTAAGAGAATTGCCGAAGGAATCAAAGAATTTTTCGTACTTCTCTCTGTCTGTGTTGAGCATTTTTGTAAGCTCGGTTCTTATTTTCTTTTCCAGAGTTTTTGCAATGAGCTTTAACTGGTGATCATGCTGAAGCATTTCACGGGAAATATTAAGAGATAAATCCTCGCTGTCAACAATACCTCTTATGAAATTGAAGTAATCGGGAAGAAGCTCTGAGCATTTATCTGAAATAAGAACTCCCTTGGAGTACAACTGCAAGCCTTTTTCAAAGTCTTTTGAATAATAATCGTAAGGTGCGTGAGAGGGAACGTAAAGAAGCGCATTATAGGTTGCATTGCCTTCTGTTTTTGCGTGAATAACTCTTAAGGGCTCTTCATAGTCGTAGAAAACGTCCTTGTAGAATGTATTGTATTCTTCCTCTGTTATTTCGCTTTTGGATTTTTTCCAGATAGGAAGCATTGAGTTAAGAGTACGAAGCTCTTTAACTTTTTCATACTCCCCTTCCTTACCCTCTACGGGAACGGATGTCTCAAATTCCATTTTTATGGGATAGCGGATGTAATTTGAATATCTCTTTATAAGGGCGGAAATTCTGTAGCTGTCAAGATATTCGTCGTAGCTTACTTCTTCCGTGTTGTCGCAGATTGTAAGAATTATGTCGGTGCCTGCATCTTCTTTTTCGCAGGGAGTTATTGTATAGCCTTCTGCACCTGATGATTCCCAGCAGTTTGCTTCATCGCTGCCGTGAGCTTTTGAAATTACCTTTACGTTTTTGCTGACCATAAAAGAGGAATAAAAGCCGACACCGAACTGACCTATAATATCAATATTATCATCTGTGTTTTCAGCCTTGAATTTCTGAGAGCCGCTTTTAGCAATTACGCCGAGATTGTTTTCGAGTTCCTCGGCTGTCATACCGATACCGTTATCGGAAATAATAAGCTGACGTTCTTCCTTGTTGACAGTAAGAAGAATTCTGAAATCGTCTTTTGTAAGCGTTACAGAATTATCTGTAAGTGATTTGAAATAAAGCTTGTCAATTGCGTCGCTTGCATTTGAAATAAGCTCTCTTAAAAAGATTTCCTTATGTGTGTAAATTGAATTGATCATAAGGTCAAGCAGTTTTTTAGATTCTGCTTTAAACTGTTTTTGTCTCATATTTTGCCTCCGTGAATAAAAGACAAAAGCTCCGGAATAATCCCGAAGCCTTGTCTGTAATTAATACAATTTGGATTAAGAGAAAGGGGTGACAGGAAAAATATACCTGTCAGATTTCAGTATATCTCCTAACCTTAAAAGACTCTTAAATCAGTCTTCTATTGCGGCTTTGCGTGAATTTACGTTATAGAAAAATTCAGAGGGGAATTTTTCTTTTCTGTCATATGAGTATACACCGTTCTGCTCCTGTTCGACGTCGGTAAGCTGAGTATAGCAGAAGCCGAAGAAGCAGGGATTGTCAAGAAGAGCATCAGTAAGTCCCTTATAACGTGCCTTGAATTCCTCTTCTGTTTCCGGTACGTCGCCGTAGCCCCAGGAGACATCCCGTGAATTTCCGTCAGTTGCGCTCCATTTGATTCCGCCGTATTCGCTGATAAACACAGGCTGTCCCTTCTTGTAGGTCTGTCTGTCTTCAAATCTGTCCCACGGAATTCCCGTTTCTATAATCTTGTCGTTGTTTTCTTTGAAAATGCTTACATTTTGTTCATAGTCGTGAAGATCGAAAACATCGGTTTCAACGTGGAAATTGCCGCTGGTATCAATACACGGTCTCGTTTTATCGGCAGCTTTTGTTGCCCGGTAGACCAGGCTTAAAATATCATCATGCTGTTTTCTGCCGTACATATCCCAGGTTTCATTGAAGGGACACCAGCCGATGATTGCGGGATGGTTGAAATCTCTGTCAATTTCAGAAAGCCATTCGGGAAGAATTGAATAAATGCCTTCGGGGCGGGTGTGGTCAAGTCCCCAGTTAGCATATTCGCCCCATACAAGGTAGCCTTCCTTGTCACAGTGATAAAGGAATCTTTCTTCAAAGACCTTTTCGTGAAGACGTGCACCGTTGAAGCCGCAAGCCATTGAACGCTTGATGTCATTCAGAAGCTCCTCATCTGAGGGGGCAGTATAAATGCCGTCGGGATAGAATCCCTGGTCGAGAATAAGTCTCTGGAATACGGATTTGCCGTTGAGCATAAACTTAAAGCCGTCAAACCAAATGTTACGAAGACCGAAATAGCTGAGCACCTCGTCCTTGCCGTAGGTAAAACACAAGTCGTAAAGTCTGCCGTGTCCTGCTTCCCACAGATGAATTTCCGACAGATTAAGAGTAAGAAAAAATGTACCGGAGCAATTCTCAATAGCAGCCGTGCCCACTTCCCTTCCTTCATAAGAAGCCTTAAGTACAAGGTTTTCACAACCTGTTACTTCACCTGTAACGGCAAGCGTTCCCGTTCTGTAATCGGGATAGTATTTAACATAATTAATGTGGCTTTTTTCCGTGAATTCAAGCCACACAGTCTGCCATATACCGGTAGTTCTTGTGTAATCACATCCGTGTGAGTAGTATTCTTCGCTCTGTTTACCTCTGGGAATCATAGGACATCTTGTATCGTCCTCGCAGTATACCACTATTGTGTTTTTCCCTGCTGAAACGTAATCTGTTATGTCGAATGAAAAGGATACATAGCCGCCCTTATGGCATCCCACTTCTTTGCCGTTAATAAAAACTGTAGTCTTGTAGTCTGCGGCACCGAAGTGAAGAACAGTTCTCTTCTCGGCATTTTCTGAAGAAATTTCAATTGTTCTTTTGTACCATACACCGTACATAAAGTCCTTATGACCTATACCCGAAAGCTCGGATTCAATACAGAAAGGTACGGTAATTTTTCTGTCAAAAGCCGTAAAATCTTCATAAAATTTTCTCGGAATACCGCTTCTTCCGTTGTCAAAACAGAAATCCCACTCGCCGTTGAGATTTACCCAGTTTTTTCTCTGAAACTGAGGCTTGGGGTGTTCACTTCTCGGAATGTTCATAATTTTCTCTCCTATTAATAAAATGTTGCAACCAATTCTTCGGGTGCATCGGTCTTTTCCATTTTTATTACATTGAAAATGGGACCCTTTTTGCCGTACATTCTTGAGAATCTTATATCTATTTCAGCTGTAACAATGTACCACTGAGAATTTTCGACGGCTGAAACATCCTTTACCTTGGAAACGAGACCGCAGAATGCAATGTCATCTGCACAGCAGGTCATAATGTGTCTGCCGATGGCACAGGTGCCTGTGGGGAATTTCGGGTCTGTCGCCGCCATTGCACGGAATTTTGCTGTTTTTCCCTTGTATTTTTTCATTTCCTCGGTAAGGTCTCTGTAGAATAATGCAAAATCCTTATCAGAAACCTCAATTACGGGTGCATCAATGTCAAATGGCAACGGATCTTCTGTTTCATCAGGAATTAAAGTACCGTCCTGATATTCATAAAGAATCTGTGTTCTTCTGGAGGTGCCTCTGACAATTTTATGAAGCTCCATCGTATCGTATCCCTTGGGGATTCTGTTAAAAACTGCCACGTCGCAGTCAGAAAGCTTGTCTACTATCAGGCTTCTCATATTGTTGTTATAAGAAATGAAAGTATTGCAGTCAAAGAACAGCATATTCTGATAAGGAACCCAATCCTCGGGCATATTATCGTAAAAATCCTGAATCATCCACATTCCGTTGTATTCAACAATAACTCGCTCAGCCCTGAAGGAATCTGAAAGCTTTTTGAGGTTATTCTCATTTAATTCTTCTTTGCTGTCTATTGTGCAGATTTTTACGTTTTTACCGCTGAACTTTTCGGGCTCATATTCTTCTTCACCTTCTTCAAAAACAAGAAGAAGAGTCCTTTCCCCTGAGTTGAAGCGCTTGTCCTCAAGGGTATCCTGAATAAAGGTTGTTTTTCCTGATTCAAGGAAGCCTGTAAATATATAAACGGGAATTGACATTTTTTTTAATCCTCCGATTATAAACCGAATACTTCTTCGATTTCTTTTTCGTTGAGCTTTGAGCCTATAACGCAGATTCTGCCGATGATGCCTGCAGATCCGTGTCTTACGTCTGCTTCACCGGGAGTATAGTCAAAGTGAATCCAGCTATCCTCTGTTGAATCAATTATTCCCTTCGCACGGAGAACAATTCCGAAGCGTTCCTCGTCGCAAAGAAGATCAAGAATACCGGATATTTCATCTGAACTGAATTTCTTTGAGGTTTCACGGCCTATGCTGACAAATACTTCATCAGCGTGGTGATGATGGTGATGATCATGACAGCCGCAATCGCAATGTTCGCCGTGCTCGTGATGATGATGCTCATGATCATGATGGTGGTGCTCATGGTGATGATGGTGCTCATGCTCCAGTTCTTCCAGAGCATGGGCAATGGTTGCCTTACCTTCCATAGCTTCCAGCAGCTGTGCGCCGGTCAGATCTCCCCAGGGAGTGGTCACGATGGTTGCGGATTCATTATGCTCACGAAGCAGTGCAACCGCGGTGTCCAGCTTCTGCTGGGGGATCATATCCGTACGGGACAGGATAATGGTGGAGGCGGTTT
>JAZNAI010000133.1:0-3121 GCA_045586465.1 Acutalibacteraceae bacterium
GATGCTCCATTTATGCGAAAACAGAATATTAATTTCAGACGAACATTTGTGCGCAGGGGAGTTGCAAAAAAATTTTTCAACCTCTGTAATTGGGAAGTCGGATCGTAGCCATGTCGTTCTGTGAGCCAAGGAGTTGAGGCCTACTATTGTCTTCCTAAGACCGCTTGGCCTCCGACTTACAGATGCTCCATTTATGCGAAAACAGAATATTAATTTCAGACGAACATTTGTGCGCAGGGGAGTTGCAAAAAAATTTTTCAACCTCTGTAATTGGGGATTCGCTCGGAAACAGATATCCTGAGGACGTCAGGCTCAATTGCAAGATTATCGGCAGAAATATCTTTCTTAACAAAAGAACAATAAGCCGTGTTATTCTTGAATTTGCCGAATTATCAGGATTAAACGTTATAAACGTTAATCAAGGCTATACCGGTTGTTCAATCTGTGCAATTACTGAATCTGCAATTATTACGGATGATGAATCCATCTTTACAGCCGCTCAGAATTTTCTGAACGACGTTCTGTTCATTTCAAAAGGCTCCATTCGATTGAAAGGATACGACTACGGATTCATTGGAGGATGCTGCGGCAAATTAGCACCAAATAAACTTGCTGTAAACGGAAGAATAGATTCACACACAGATAAGAATACAATAATTGATTTTTGCAACAAGCATAACGCTGAAATAATCGAACTGTCAGATGAAGTTCTTACTGATATTGGCGGAATTCTGCCTTTGCTTGAAAAATAATCAAATCCCGGAATACAATTAATTATAAACGTTAATACCGTATTTTATCCAAAATGCCTCCCCCATATTACACAAAACATTTATTTTGTATAATTACTGATTAATTTTTGGACAAGGTATACAAAGGAGCTGATTTAATGCGTCGGGAAGAAATCGCCACTCTCCCATTAATTATAGTAAGATATCTTGACTATCTTTCGGCTATAAAAAATAAATCCGAATTATCCGTGCTTGAATATGCATCGGACTTAAGAATGTTTTTCAGATATCTCAAACAATCAAAAGGTCTTTGCGACAAAAAACTTCCGCTTGAAGAAATCGGAATTTCTGATTTAACCGATGAATTTATTTTCAAGGTTACTTTAAATGACGCCTATGCTTTTCTCTCATATTGCAGAAACGTCAGAAACAACAATACAAACGCCCGCGCGAGAAAAGCTGTTGCAATTAAAAGATTTTACCGCTATCTCGAGGTTAACGGTCATATTGATAAAAGTCCCGTTATGCATCTTGAATCTCCTCAGACAAAAAGAGCTTTGCCCAGATATCTCACTCTTGAGCAAAGCATAGCTCTCCTTGACAGTGTTGAAGGAAAATTCAAAGAACGTGATTACTGTATCCTTACACTTTTCTTAAACTGCGGTTTGCGTCTTTCCGAGCTCATCGGCATCAATCTCTCTCATATCAAGGACGACAACACCCTTCGTGTGCTTGGTAAAGGTAATAAGGAAAGAACGGTTTATCTCAATGCCGCTTGTGTTGCTGCCATTGCTGATTATATGAAGGTACGCCCTGCTGACGGACTCAAGGACAGAGACGCTCTTTTTATAAGCAATCAAAAAAAACGCATAAGCAGACAAAGCGTTCAGAAGATTGTTGAAGGTTGTCTTGAAAGAAGCGGTCTTGCCGGAATGGGATTTTCAACTCACAAGCTTCGTCATACTGCCGCTACTCTTATGTATCAATACGGTGACGTTGACCCGCTTCAGCTAAAAGAAATTCTCGGTCACGAAAATCTTTCAACCACCGAAATCTATACCCACGTACACTCCGAGCAGTTGCGTGAGGCTGTAAATTCTAACCCGTTGAATAAAGTCTCAAAAAAGAAAAAATCCGGAGAATAAGGCGACACTCAATGCATCGATTAATGATGATACCGCAACAACGGCAGTAAAAACAATCTGTCTGATTAAAAAAAGTTTTGTTTCATCTTTTTCAAAATGTCCTCTGCCGGTTATTGCTTTCAAATAAGCGTTATGTGAGTATTCGCATGAATTGTTGAAAATGATAATCATTGCAACCATACATAACACTGCTGAAGGATATATCATCAGGAGGCTGTATCCGAGTCCCATAAACTTATATTCAAGATATAAATATCCGCTGACAGCACCGATTGCCGTACCTCTTACAAATGGTAACAGCATAATCAGCGGATATCCTATTAATGAGAATGCGAAAAACACAGATAAACAGACAAAAATCATATTAACAAGCAGGGAATTGATGAAATTTTCCAATATCCCCTGCCCTGCCCGTTGCATCGCATAATTGCTGATTATGTATTTGACTTTTTCAATCATTTCGCCATCGTTTTTTATTGCTGATGCACCGATTATTATTCCTATTGCGAACAATACTGCAAAAACCAGAATTCTTGAATTTTCCATCATTTCTTTAAAGGCTTTACCGTTATATACCTTATATTTATAGTTTGACTTGCTCATTTTAAACCTCCTTGAATATCCTTTTTATAAATTATATGAGCAAGTCCCGTTTATATGATAAAAACCACTGCAATTATTCGTTGCAGTGGTTTGATTATTATTTCTTTTCTATTTTAGCGTAGTTTGCCATAATCTTCTTTGTGCCTGCAGCAGTGAAAGCGATTTCAAGCAATGTGTCATTGCCCATAGGTTTAGCGGTAAGCACGATTCCCTCACCGTAAGCCTTATGAATAACCGTATCACCCGGATTGAACTGAGTTTCATTCTTAACAGGCGGCTTGAATGACGGAGAAGCACCCGAGAATCCGCGTGATGGCTGCTGAGGTCTTGATTGAGAAGGAATGCCGTATGACTGACCTCCCGATGAAAACGCCGAAGAAGGTCTTGAGAGCGTCTCTCCCGTCTTTTCAAGAAGCTTATCGGGGATTTCGTTGATAAATCTTGAGGGAGGGTTAAATTTAGTCTGACCGAAGAGAATTCTTGTTCTCGCCCTTGTCAGATGAAGCTGCTGTTTGGCTCTTGTGATACCAACGTAAGCAAGTCTGCGTTCCTCTTCAATCTCACTTTCATCCATCGCAGAAAGCGATGACGGGAAGATGGTTTCTTCCATACCGGCGAGGAAAACAACGGGGAATTCAAGTC
>JAZNAI010000134.1:0-5339 GCA_045586465.1 Acutalibacteraceae bacterium
GGATATTTTTTTCTTATAATTTTATTGCATTCAGACGGGATGTAGGGGACGCCATCCCCTACAAAATGTATTGAATTTGTGTGCCTTGCGGTATATGTTTACAGATTTTGCTTACAGGCTTCTGAGATATTTTATGCTCATTTCTACTGCGCTGAGCTCTGTATTGCCCTTGTCGGGGGAGTCCTGCTCAACAATGAACCACTGAGCGCCCGACTCCTCGCCAGCCTTGATAATGGCGGGAATGTCCTGCATACCGTGGCCTACGGGGCGGAAGGTGAAATCGTCCTCGTCGGCAGCTTCAGTGTCATCCTCGATGCCGATAAGCTCGTAAAGCTTGCCCTTGCTTTCCTTGTTCTTCTTATAAAAGTCCTTAAGGTGGATAACGGGAGTTCTGCCCTTGTACTTGAGAATATAGGGTGCAGGCTCCTCACCGCCTATATTTACCCAGCAGGTGTCAAGCTCTGTCTGCAGACAGTCTGCAGGAACGGTATTGTACATAACGTCAAGACCGTATTCGCCGTCAATTTTAACGAACTCAAAATCGTGGTTGTGATAAAGAAGAGTAAGTCCTTCGGCTGCAGCCTTTCTTCCGATTTCCTCAATCTTCTTAAGAGTTTCGGGATAGTCGGGTGTGCCGGGACGGTACTTTTCGTCAACGTAAGGGATAGCAATAAACTTACAGCCGATTTCCTTGTAATCTGCGATAACCTTATCTAAATCCTCCATCATATCTGCGAGAGGCACGTGTGCGGAAACTGCCTTAAGGGAGTATTTTTCGAGAAGCTCCTTTATTTCACAGGGCTTCTTGTCAAAAAGACCTGCGAATTCAACACCCTCGTAGCCCATTTCGGCTACCTTCTTAAGTGTGCCCTCGAAGTCCTTTGCCATTTCGTTTCTGACTGAATATAACTGAAGACCTATAGGTAACATAGTAATTCTCCTTTAAATGATATTTTCCTTATTTTACCACAGCAAAAGGTCTTTTACAATAGGAATTTCACCGAAAAAATCCCGTAAATCCTCTGTTGTCACAGTATCTCTTTCACGGATTCCGAGCCTTTCTCCCGTAATGTCTCCCGCATACTCGGTTGCCGTTATAAGTGCCGTTATGCACATAATGACAAATACCGACAGCAGAAAGCGTTTTATAATTTCAGGAAGCGTTTCGTCATTTCTCTTATTTTTTCTCATAAGCCTTTATAATCTCAGTCAGCACCTTTCCCGTAAGATATCCCGAATACATGGCTTCGTCAAGGGTATTGGCATCCGTACCCGTTTCAAGAAGCAGAGAGCATACCCCTAAATCCATATTGTATTTTCTCTGGCAGAAATACAACGGCTTCATAAGCCCCTCGTAGCTTTCCTCTGCTGTTTTCTGAAAGAGAAGTGCGAATTTAAGGTTATTCTCCCAATTGGGGAAATCCGTTATGTACCCTTCCTCGGCACCCGTTATAATCATCAGCTGTGCCGCTTTTCTGCCGTCAATCTCAGCCGTGGGCTTTGCGTGCTCAGAGTCGGAATAATAAATTGCATCACGGTGCACATCAAGGACAATCTGTATTGTGGGATACTCCCTGAGATATTTTTCAACACTGACCCGTGAGCGTGAATATGCCCCCTCATAGACCTCGTCATAAATTCCCGTATCGTGAATGAAGCCTATGCCGTTTTCAGAGAGCACCCTGCAGATTTCATCTCCCACACGTATCATATTTTTCCTTTCGTCGGTGCTTCTCGTTTTGTAATCCTCATAAAACACACCGTTATCGGAAAGCAGATAGCTTTCCGTGGTGTGGGTGTGAAAAATAAGCACCGTGGGAGCGGCTTTGTCCGTTATTTCAATATCGGGACCCTCTTCCAGAAGGGCTTCAAAATCAGGCTTTTTTGTGGCTGTAGTGTTCTTTATGTGAATCCCGTCTGCGGTATCGGTAGCACCCGAGGTGCGGAAAAATACCTCCTTGGTATTTCCGGAAACGGCAGTGTCACCGAATGCCGCCAGGTATTCCTCCTCAAAATTTTTTACGTCCTCGGGCGTTTCGTAATGAGAAGGGGAGCTGTCTTTTTCTGCCTCGACCGGTTTTTCTTCGAGGGGTGCTGCGGCTTCGGGGACGGTTACCTCAGTTTCTTCACTTTTTTTCATAATAAAGAGCGAGCAGCCCTTGTCAATAAGCTCTGTTACGGGAAGGGCAAACCTTATTGTAAGAATAAGGGACAGAAGCGAGAAAGCTATTTTTATGAGCGGGGGAAATTCACCCAGTAAGAATCTTTTCACTTTCTCAGCCCCTTTTTTAAGAAAATCTCTTCTTAAAGCTTATGCCGAGGTAAGTGAAATTATTTCTTCACGGGTTAAATTTTTCTGTAAAGCGCAGTTTATCCCGAGAGCTATAAGTCTTGCGCCGCCTGATGTGATAATGTCCGTATCCTTCGGAGTTACCATCATATCGGAAAAGCTGTTTTCGTCGGGACTTTTTCCCGTAAGGTCAAAGCAAAGCGTTGCGGCATCAACCACCGTGGGAATACCTACAGCTATTACGGGCACGCCGAGGGATTTGCTGTTTATTGCCATTCTTCTGTTTCCGACCCCCGAGCCCGGCTCAATTCCCGTATTGCAAAGCTGAATTGCGGTGCCGAGCCTCGTCACGCTTCTTGCGGCAAGGGCATCAATCACAATAACGCAGGAGGGCTTTATCTTTTCGGTGATTCCCGAAATGATTTCCCCCGTTTCAATGCCCGTTTTACCCGTTACCCCTGCCTTTATTACCGCAACGTCACGAAGAGACGGGAGCTTCAGCTTTTTTTCAGCCTCCTTTGGTATATGTCTTGTTGCAAGGATACTGTCTGCACACAAGGGACCTACGGCATCGGGTGTTATGTCCGGATTGCCCAGCGCCGCCACAAGCACCGTGCCCTCTTCGGGCAGAAGCTCCTTAAGGCTCTGAATCAGAAGCTCAAGCCTTCCGTCGCAAAGTATATCCGAATCGGGGAAGGAATCCGTTTCAAGGGTTACGTATATGCCCTTGGGCTTTCCGAGAGCCGCTTCACCCTCCTCTGAGGTAATTTCAATTGTTGTGGCACGGCAGCTTTCACTCTCTTCAACTCTTACGTTTACACCCTTTATTTCTTCGTCAGGGTGCATTTCGTGCCTTTCAAGGGCTAAATCTGTCCTTATATTCATAATATCACCGCTATTATCTTTTACAGCTTTGTAAATAATATACAAAGCCTTAAAAATATGAAAAAAACAGTTGATTTTCCCGTGACTTCGTGATATTATATAGCACGTATGAAGAGAAGGAGGTGTAATACTATGCCCAATATCAAGTCCGCAAAGAAGCGTGTCCTTGTTAACAAAACAAAGGCTGCTCGCAACAAATCCGCTAACTCTGCACTCAAGACAGCTATCAAGAAGGCTAACGTTGCTATTGATACTAACGCTGCAGACAAGGCTGCCGCTGTCAATCTCGCTGTAAAGAAGATCGACCAGGCTGCTGCAAAGGGTCTTATCCACAAGAACAACGCAGCTCGTAAAAAGTCTGCTCTTGTTACAAAACTCAACAAGGCATAAGAGTGCCGAGCGTTTTGCAGGCACTCCGCATTTTACGGAGCTGCTCCGAACTCACGGATAAACGGACCGTGTTAAACCGTTTATCCCAATTCTGAAAGGACGGTAATACTAATGAAAAAAGCACTTAAAATCATCGCTATCGTTATAGCAATTGCCGCTGCAATAGCCGGTATTTATGTTGTTGTTACAAAGTTCATCAACAAAAAGCAGAACACAACAGATGAAGAAAATTATGTATCCTGCTCTTGTGAAGAGGAGTTCTCCTCCGAAACAATAGCTTAACTGAGATATATAATCAAGACGGCGGCATATTATGCCGTCTTTTTTTGCATAAAAACAGCGTCCCTTGTTGCGGGGACGCTTTTCTTATCCTTCTATAAGCTGTTTTACGGTATATTCTGCAATTCTCAGTCCTGCCTGAGAGGGGATGAAGCTGATGCTTGATGGGGGAAGGCGTTTTGCATCCTCATTTTCGGGAATGAATTTCGGGCTGACAGGGCTTTCGGGAGAATAAAGCACGGTGACCCTTTTAAGACCTGCATCCCTGTATTTTTTTCTCATAACACGGCACAGGGGACAGTATTCCGTTTTGTTTATGTCCGTAATCTTAAAGAGTTCGCCTGACAGCTTTGCTCCCGTGCCCATTGAAGCAATAAGGGGAGTGGATGTTTGCTGGCACTTTACGGCAATAGCGGTCTTTGCTGCCGTGTCGTCAATTGCATCAACGCAGAAATCATATTTTTCCGTAAAAAAGCCGTCAATGTTATCCGTTGTCACAAAATCCGTGATAATGCTTATTTTACAGTCGGGGTTGATGTCAAGAATTCTGTCACGGGATACCTCTGTTTTGAATTTTCCCACGGTGGAATGAAGAGCGTAAAGTTGACGGTTTATGTTTGAAAGAGAAACCGTGTCTCCGTCAACAAGGGTAAGACTGCCCACACCTGCACGGGCAAGAGCCTCCGCCGTGTAAGAGCCAACACCGCCGAGACCGAAAATCAGCACGGACGAATTATTTAATTTTTCCACAGCCGCTTCTCCTAAAAGCATAGCCGTTCTTGAATGCTCCTCTTTCATAGCTTCCTCCGGGATTTTATATTGCGAAATACAGTTTACTTTATATTACATCTTTTTTTTTATATATACAAGACTTACTTGCTTTTTATTAAAAATAATAGTAAAATTATTATGATTATGCAGGCGTGACGGGTGCAGCTCCCGACAGCCTGAGTTAAGGGGGATTTTATGAAAACCATTAAGCTTAAAAATTCTCTTGCAAGAGAAATAAAGATTTACGGAAAATATGACTCTTCCGTTCCCAAGGGAGCTTTTTCCGTAAAGAGCGGTGCTCCCGATTTATCGGATGTGTTATATCCGCTTCCTTCCCGTAAGAAGGATTATACCTGTTTTGCAAAATACGGAAATGTTCTGTGGCTGGGAGCTCCCAACGGACTTACCCGTTATGACGAAAATGCAGAGTATGAAATTGATAAGGTGCAGTATTTCTCAGCTTCCCGTGACCTTCCCGATAATGAGGTAAGGGCAGTTTATGCTGAAGAGGGTGACAGAGAAAGCGTATGGGTAATGACCGCAACGGGTGTTACAAATATCGTCCTTTCCGAAATCACCTGCGAGGAAAAGGCTTTAAGACTGACAGAGGAAACGGAAAAATACGTTTCCCGCCGCGGTATGTGTACCCAGAGAAATCTTACCGTACCCCGTGAGCTTTCCTCGGTTGTGCCTTACGGCCATTCCGATAACTCAGGTACCTTTA
>JAZNAI010000135.1:0-7239 GCA_045586465.1 Acutalibacteraceae bacterium
TTTTCATTGAAGTCATACCAGAAGAATGGGATAACGTTCATAAATGCACCGACAGCTGCAAGGATAATAAGCACATGAAGGAGATTGAGAAGTATTGAAGGATCATAAAGGGCACTTGTTGCGTTTGAGTAGTTGTCCTGCCCTTTTGCGAACTGGTCGGCAAGTATCTGACCTACAGTTTTGCCGTCGCCCAGCATACGGTTGAGAATTTCGGGAGTAGAAGTGATTCTCAGTGCATTTTCTTCGGTAAGACCGTATCTTTCCTGAATTACGGGAAGCACGCCTGAGGTTGCAAGAGTAATAACTGTACCGATTGTTGCAACGGCTGAGAACATACCGTCGATTCTTTCACCGGTTTTGTACTGCTGATAGTCGCGGATGTCCGCCTGAATTGCAGGGTTGAGAATATGAGCAAAGGAGCCCATAAGAGCATTGAGCCACAGACAGCCCATTACAAGCCATATAGTCGCGTGGGAAATCTCCTGACAGGCAGGAAGCATTAACATAATGAACACTACGTTGAACATATTTGTTACGATAAGTACTGCTTTTTTACCCCATTTCTTGATTGCCCAAGGAGCAAGAAGCATACCCCACAGGGAGGCATTTCCGTAAACTGTAACAATAAGAGCATATTCATCACCGTTACACGCACCGCCGTAGTTATAAAGCCATGAAAGAATATTTGCGTAAGAAGCCTCAAGGAAGCCTATCCAGCCTGCAAGAGAGATTATCCAGAAATATTTGTTTTTGGCAACTGCTCTTAAGGCATCAGTAAACTTTATCTGAACAAAGTGTGTTTTTGCCTGAACGATTTTTTCCTCAGTCTGAGTATAAACAAGAACGCACAGGAGAAGTCCGAGGAATGTAAGAATGGGATAAAGAAGTCTGTAAACACGGATATCCGTGGTGTTTGTCTGGAAAATATTTTTTGCGATGATGGGTGTAAAGAGGTTTACTAAAGTGGGAGCAAAGGAGTAAACAATGCTTTTTACAGATTGAACATTGGCTCTCTCCTGAGAATCGGGAGAAAGCACGTGAATAAGGTTTTCATAAGCATCGTAGAAGAAATAGTAGAAGAAATGAAGAAGCAGGTTGATTACGAAAATTATTGCACATTTTGCAACGTAAGCCTTGCTTTCACCGAAAATTTCACCCTGCAGGAAGGATATTTCGGAAAATCTGCCGTAGGGAATCCATACCATTGCAAGGCACAGAAGTGCAGAGGGTACAGCCATAGTAAGGATATAAGGGCGGTATTTGCCTGCTTTGTTACGGGTATTGTCAATAATACTTGCACGGATGCCCGTAAGAGGAATGTTTGCAAGTACGCAGATAACGTACATCAGGTAAACGTGTGTGGGCTTTACACCGAGGGTCATTGTAAGGAGGGTGTTGTTTGCGGACAGAAGACAGGCTGTGCCCAGCGTTATAATCATATAAGCACCGATGCCGCCGACAGAATATCCGAAAATGCCCTTATAGGGTACATATTTTCCGGGTGCGGGTTGATTCCAGTGGGTAAATACGTCTGCAATCAGACTTTTTGCTGTGTTGATAAGTTTCATAAAATTACTCCCTATAATAAATAGTTAAATTAATAATAACATAATTGAAAGCGTAATTCAATCGGTTTCGGGCAAATATGTATATAAGTTTTTTGAAAAAATCCTTTGATTTTGTCCCTTTTTGTGATATCATTAAAATCGGTGATGTATTATGTACAGAAAGTATGCTGAATTCGCAACAGAAAAGGCAGCAGAAATTTTATCAATAGATTCCCCTACGGGATATACCGAAAATGCCGCCGAATTCGTAAAAAATGAATTTATAAAGCTCGGCTGCTCCGCTTTTATTACGGAAAAGGGCGGTGTCGCCGTAGAAATCGGCGGAAAGGATGCTGAAAATGCCCTTCTGCTTGAAGCGCATCTTGATACCCTCGGCGGAATGGTAGCCGAAATAAAGAGTGACGGACGTCTTCGCATAACCCCTCTCGGTGGGCTTAACGGCTTTAACACAGAGGGTGAAAACTGCCGTGTTATCACAAGAAAAAACGGGGTTTACGAGGGAACCTTCCTGCTTAAAAATCCCTCAATTCACGTAAACGGCGAGTTCAATAAAACAGACAGAAGCTTCTCCAATATGGAGGTCGTTCTTGATGAGGACGTAAAGAATGCAGAAGATGTCAAAGCACTCGGCATTATGAACGGTGATATTGTAGCCTTTGACACAAGAACCGTTGTGACGAAATCGGGATACATAAAGAGCCGTTTTCTTGACGATAAGCTGAGCGTTGGTGCAATTCTCGGATTTGCAAAGCTTCTCAGGGAAGAAAAAATTGTGCCCGAAAGAAAGATTTATCTTCACATTACTGTATTTGAAGAGGTCGGCCACGGTGCCGCTGCCGTGCCATTTGAAGGTATAGCTGAGGTGCTTTCCGTTGATATGGGCTGTATAGGTGACGGCCTCCGGTGCACCGAAAGGCAGGTTTCAATCTGTGCAAAGGATTCGGGCGGACCTTACAATTATTCAATGACTACAAGGCTTATTGAAGCGGCAGAGAAAACCGGTGCCGATTATGCTGTTGATATTTATCCCCACTACGGAAGCGATGCCGAGGCAACGCTCAGAGCGGGGCACGACTTCCGTCACGGACTTATAGGTCCCGGAGTTTATTCCTCCCACGGCTATGAAAGAAGCCATATTGACGGAGTTGAAAATACCATCAGATTGCTTGCAGGCTTCACAATCTGAAATTCCGAATTTGTCGGGGAGTTGGATAACGATGAAAATAAATTTTTGCGTGCCTTGTCTTTTGGGACTGGAGGGCTTGATTGCCGAAGAGCTTCGAGAGATGGGAGCTGAAAACGTAAACGCCGAAAACGGCAGGGTGCTTTTTTCGGGTGATGAACACATTCTTGCGAGAGCAAACATCTGCTCACGCTTTGCTGAGAGAATACTGATTGTTGTTGGCACCTTTGAGGCTCATTCCTTTGAGGAGCTTTTTCAGGGAACAAAGCGCCTTCCCTGGGAGCAGTGGGTAGGCAAGAAGGACCGCTTCCCCGTAAAAGGTTATTCTCTCAATTCCGACCTTTTCAGTGTAAGCGACTGTCAGTCAATAATAAAAAAGGCGGTTGTTGAAAGGCTCAAAACAAAATATGCGATTCCGTGGTTTGAGGAGACGGGGGCTCTTTATCAGATTCAGTTTTCAATTATGAAGAATCAGGTAACCCTTTATATTGATACCTCGGGCAAGGGACTTCACAAAAGAGGCTACCGCCCCGATGCCAATGCCGCACCTCTTAAGGAAACTCTTGCTGCATCTCTTTGCAGAATTTCACAGCTTCGCCACTATCATTCCCTTTATGATCCTATGTGCGGATCGGGAACAATTCTTATTGAGGGTGCTTTGATGGCACTCAATATTGCTCCCGGTCTTTACAGACGCTTTACTGCGGAAAAATGGAGTCAGTTCCCGCAGGAATTGTGGATGGAGGAGCGCAGAAGAGCAGTAAGTCTTCAGCGCAAGGATATTGATTTCCACGGCTACGGCTACGACATTGACCCGGAGGCTCTTGCAATTGCCAAGGAAAATGCAAGAAAAGCAGGTGTCGAAAAATATCTTACCTTTACGCTTCGTGACGTGAAGGATTTTGAGCCCGAAACGGAGCGTGCTACGGTTATTGTCAATCCCCCCTACGGTGAAAGACTTCTTGATATTGACAATGCAAGAAAGCTCTACAAAACAATGGGGCAGAGATTCGTTCCGGCTAAGGGCAGAAGCTACACGGTTATTACTGCCGATGAGGAATTTGAAAAGGCTTTCGGCAGAAAAGCCGACAAGAGAAGAAAGCTTTATAACGGCATGATAAAATGCCAGGTGTATATGTACTTCAAGTAAAAGGCAGGGAAAATTATGGATGCTGCACAGATTATAACAAGTGTTGTTCAGATGCTTTTAGGTCTTGCGTTTTTCCTTTTCGGTATGAACGTAATGAGCTCAGACCTCGAAAAGCTCGCAGGCGGAAAGCTTGAGGTGCTTCTCAAAAAATTTACAAAGAATCCTATTCTCGGCATTATTTTCGGTGCACTCATAACAATTGCCGTGCAGTCATCGTCTGCGGTAACTGTTATGCTTGTAGGTCTTGTAAACTCGGGAATTATGCATTTTTCCCAGACTATATTCATTATTTTCGGCGCAAATATCGGCACAACCCTTACTGCGTGGATACTGTCTCTTTCGGGAATAGAAAGTGACAATATCGCAATGATGATGCTAAAGCCCGAAAACTTTTCTCCCATACTTGCCTTTATCGGCGTTATGTTTGTAATGTTCTCAAAAAACTCCAAGAGAAAGAGTCTCGGCTCTGTCTTTGTGGGCTTTGCGGTGCTTATGTACGGTATGGAATTTATGGGCTCGGCTATGGATCCCATAAAGGATATAGAGGGTATTGAAAACGTATTTATTCAGTTCAATAATCCTCTTTTCGGTGTGTTTATAGGTGCTGTTATTACTGCTGTGATTCAGTCCTCCGCCGCATCCGTCGGTATGCTTCAGGCGTTGGCTCTTACGGGTCTTATTGATATCGGAATGGTAATTCCCATCGTTATGGGACAGAATATAGGCACCTGCGTCACTGCAGTAATTTCCGCAGTCGGAACAAACTCAAAGGCAAAGCGTGTTGCCTTCTTACATACTGCACTGAACGTTATCGGAACAATCCTCTTTACGTCTGTATTCTGGATAGCCGATTCAGCCTTCGACATAGCTCTTTTCAGAGAGCCCGCAACCGCATGGAGCATTGCTCTTATTCACTCGATATTCAATGTGGCTCTTACGGTAGTTCTTTGTCCCTTTGCAAAACCCCTTATAAAGCTGACGGAAATCTGTGTGAAGGACAAGGATGCCGAAAAGAAAAACAATATTCACCTTTTCTCTATGGATGAAAGACTTCTTGCCACTCCCGCTATTGCCGTAAGCGAGTGTAACAACAGCACCGTAAAAATGGCAGAAACCGCAAAGCAGATGATAATTACCTCCTTTGCGGCTATGTGTGAATATGATAAGGAAACGGAAGAATGGCTTCAGCTTCAGGAGGAAATCCTTGATGCATATGAGGACGATATAGGCTCATTCCTTGTAAAGGTTTCCGCTCTTTCTCTCTCTGAAGGGGATTCCAGAAAAACAGGACGTATGCTTCACGCAATAGGAAATTTTGAGAGACTGGGCGACCACGCACTCAACCTTCTTGAATCCGGTAAGGAAATGAGCGAAAAGAAGATTTCCTTCTCCTCTCAGGCTTATGATGAGCTGACGGTGCTGACTGATGCGCTTATTGAAATAATCTCTCTTACAACCAAGGCTTATGCTGAAAACGATGTAGAGCTTGCTTCCCGTGTCGAACCTCTTGAGCAGGTTATTGACCGTCTTACGGAGAAGGTAAGAAGAAGACACATTGACCGTCTTAAGGCAGGAGAATGCACCATTGAGCTGGGCTTTATTCTTTCTGATATTCTTAATAACTGCGAAAGAATTTCCGACCATTGCTCGAATATTGCCGTTGCTGTTATCGAATCCGCAACCGACGGCTATGATGCACACAGCTACTTAAGCTCCGTCAAATCAGGTAACGAAATGTTTGACGAGGAATTCAGACAGTACAAAGAAAAGTACAGATTGCAGAAAAACGCATAACCCCTTGAAAAATAAGGCTTCGCAACCGATGTAAACTTTGGTTGCGAAGCTTTTTTTATGAGTTATTTCTTTGTCAGTACAAACCAGTAGTATAAGGGAATGCAGAGAAAAATAAGCCAGGCAGGGTGCCATAAATTAAGAAGCAGCCCTATAACAAGGAATATGATTACAGCATAAAGACAGACGGGTAATGTAAGAAGCATCTTCTTTTCCGTTTTCTGTAAAAATGCAAGGGCGGTTATGTAATAGGCAGGGATTGTAAGGAAAATCAGCCACGTGGGATGCCATACCTTTATTGAAAAGCCTATTGCAAGGTAGCCGATAATTGCAACGAGAAAGAACGGAAATTTAAGAAGCTTTTTACCGAAGGCGGGAAGGTCCTTCATTTCGTTTTTTAATATTTCCGCAAGCTGTTTATTTTGTTCAGCTGCTTCCTTCGGCTCACTTTTTTTGGTGCTGTAAAGTGCGTTTTCATTTTCGGCAGGCGCTGTGATTATTTCTTGGTCCCGGATTATTTCTTCCGCTGTTTTGTCCCCTAAAATGTCGTCAAGGGATACACAGTAAAGCTTTGAAAGGGCAAGAATATTTTCCGTGTCGGGAGATGCCTCGCCTCTTTCCCATTTTGAAACTGCCTGACGGCTGACACCGATTTTTTCTGCAAGAGATTCCTGAGAAAGTCCGTTGTGCTTTCTTAAGGCAGTCAGCTTATTTGCTGTAAAAAGATTCATATTTTCCCTCCGTTTTACGGTTGCGTTAAAAAATGCAAACCGAAGTATATATTGAAAAGCGCTTATGTAAACTGCAGTTGGTGTTTTTTTGTTTCTTTTCGGGGTAAACTGATATCACGGCAGATAAAGAAGTCTGTCGGAATAATATCATAAAAATTTATCGGGAGAATATAAAATGAAACTTAAAAACACGGAGCATTTCGGAATACAAAGAAAAATTGTTGCAAATATGACAAGTGAAAGCTGGAGAAGCATCCCTCATGTATCATACATTTATGAGGCAGATGTGACGGAGCTTTTTTCCTTTTTCAGGGAAATGAATTCGGAATATAATACCAAGGTAACCTTCAACACTCTGATGCTGAAAATCATAACTGAGGGTCTTAAGGCTGCGCCCGTTATGAATTCGCATATTAATTTTAACAGAAGATTGGTTAGAGGTCAAATAAATACTTTCGAAAATATAAATATTTCAATGCCGGCAATTCTTCCCGACGGAAAAATGATGACGCTGAATTTAAGAAATTTCGAAAACCGCGACCTTGACGATATGACTTCTTATATTAATGATGTTACAAGAAGGGCGGAAAATACGGATATAAACGAGGCACTTTTTTCCGTTTCTCTTCACGATACCATGCTTGCTCTTAAGAAAGGGCATATCCTGAAAACGGTATACAGGCTCGTGGGCTCAAAAACGGGCAGACACCGCGTGAAAACCTTATCGGGCAAGGCAAAGAGGGAATATGATGCAATTCCCGAAACGGAAAGACTTACCTACCGTGACCTTGAGCAGGGCACCGTGACGGTATCAAA
>JAZNAI010000136.1:0-19688 GCA_045586465.1 Acutalibacteraceae bacterium
CTTAAAGCAGGTAAGGGTGGAAAGGCGAGGTAAGAGCTCACCGGCATACAGGAGACTGCTATGCCCTGTAAACCCTATCCGGAGCAACACCGACAGAAGTGGCTTGCTCGGCCATAACTTCGACGGGTGGCGTGAGCGCAGAAGCAATTCTGCGCCAAGACAGATGATTGCCTTAAATGACAGAACCCGGCTTACAGGCTTACTCGTACCATAAGGGATGTAAAAAAACTTTTGCTTTTTTACATCCCATTTTTTTTTTGTAACATAATTTTCCTGAGATACAATTCTTGACAATGAAATACCGATGTCGTAGAATAAACCGGTAATCTGTTTTATGGAGTTCGGATGATGAAAAGATTTATAAAAAGCATTTTATGTATTTCAATTGCAATGATGATGGCGGTGTCAAATGCGTTTGTATCTGATTTTTCCGCTGAAGCTGATACTGAATCGCAGAGGGATGCGATTGTAAGAATAGCCCTTGCTGAAGAGGGTGTTTCGGGCTGTCCCAATAAATATACCTATGCATACGGCAAAATCGACGGAACATATAATTGGCCCTGGTGTGCTGCTTTTGTATACTGGTGCTCACAGCAGGCAGGTATTCCCCACAGCATAATTGCAAGAAATGCGAGAACAGGTCTTGAATACTTCAAGCTTCAGAATTGCTACGATTATTCTCCGTATGCCGACGTGCAAAAGGGCGACATACTCTATATGGAGAACAATAACGGTGCACATATGGGTCTTGTTGCGGATGTTGATGACGAATTCATTTATACTGTTGAGGGTAATGTTAAAAATACCGTAACAAGATATCAGTACAGAAGAGCAGACGGATATGCCGATTGGTCCGGTTACGGTGAGAACTGGCAGAGAATCGTCCGCTACGGTGTTCCTGCTTATGAAGATATAAAGGCTGAGCCTACAGCGGAAATAAGCCCTGAAGACGGTATTTATAAAATAACCTCCTCATACCGCGATGCCGGAAGAGAGGATTATGACTACGTTAATTTCTCAAGGGATGACGACAACGTGCATGTCCGCACAAACCTTGACGGACTCAGGGACTCCGAGCGTGTAAGATGTCAGTATTTTAAGCTTACACACGTTTCCGACGGCTGGTATACGATAACAAATATCGGCACGGGTAATGCTATGGCGGTTACTGACGGCAACACGGCTCCCGGTACAAACATTCATCACTGTGAGCCTGATGGAAGTGATGCTCAGCTTTTTAAGTTCTATGATGCAGGCGACGGACTTTGTTATATTAAATCAAAGACCGGCTGCTTTGTGGATATACAGACTGAGGATTACACCGTCAACGACAACATATGGACTTATAAATTCAACGGCTCGCCCACACAGAAATGGAAGCTTCACAGCCACGAGCACACCAATACCTCAGAGGTGACGAAGAAGGCAAGCTGTACCGAAAAGGGTCTTATGACTCATTCCTGCAGCGGCTGCCGTCTTACATATACTGAAGAAATTCCCGTAACCGAGCATACCTTCACGGGCGGAAAGTGCACCGTCTGCGGAATATCAGCTCCCGAAAAGACAATGCCCGGAGATGTTGACGGAGATAAGAAAATTACGGCATCGGATGCACGCATCACCCTGCGCAATGCCGTAGGTCTTGAAATTCTTGATGCTCAGGCAATCAAAAGTGCCGATGCGGATAAGGACGGCAAAATTACGGCAGGCGATGCACGACTTATTCTCCGTGCCTCCGTCGGTCTTGAGGACCCCGGAAAGTGGCTTTAAGAATAAATGCTTCATTGCACCAAATAAAGCTCACCCCATATACTGATATGGGGTGCTTTTTTATGCTTGATACGATACTTCTTTTTGTTTTTGTTCTGTTCAGCGTTTTCGGTTTTTTTATAGCGGCGGTGGGCTTGCTTCTGAAGGTCTCTGCTCCGAAGGGCAGGGAAAGCTTTTTTCTGGTTGCCTTTCCGTCAGAAGAGAAAAAGGAATATCTGCTCAGAATCAGATGGCTTCAGGCGGTGCTTACCGTTACGGGGCTTTGCGACAGAATAACCATTGTGGCGGTGGATGAAAAGGCAGATGAAAACGGAAGCTCGGAAATTGAAGAGGAGCTTTCTGACCGAAAAAACATAATAATTCTTAAAAACGGGTAAAAAATCCGCTGTTTTAAGCAAAGTGTCCCTTGCATGGGACATTTTTTATTATATAATATAGATATAAACTGAAAATAACGGGAGCAGTAAAATGCTGAATTTTATCACGGGAACATATTTTTCCGCAAAGAAAAAGTATATAAATAACGAAATATGCCGTCTTCTCGGGGAAGGGAAGAGGGTATACCTCATTGTGCCCGAGCAGTCAAGCTTCGACAGAGACAGGGATTTTCTTTTTACCTACGGTGAAAAACTCAGTAACAGTCTTACCGTTACAAGCTTTACGCATCTTGTGAGGGATGCTCTTGACGAATACGGCTTACAGCCGAAGCCCCAGGCAGATGAAGCCGCAAGAAGCGTAATTATGAGTCTTGCCGCAGAGGAATGTGCGGATTTTCTCGATATTTATAAAAAGTATACGGGAAAGCCTTCACTTGTAAAAAATCTTTTAGGAGAATACGGAGAAATCAAGCAGGCAGGTCTCGGCGTGTCGGAGCTGACCGAGGTTTCGAAAAGGCTTCCCGATTCCATGCTCAAAAACAAGACCCGTGAGCTTTCCGTGATTTTTTCTGCCTATGAAGCTCTTCTTACCGACAGATTTTCCGATGCCACGGACAATATTCCGGTTATTACGGACTTTCTCGGAAAAAACAGAATATTCGGCGATTCATACGTTTTCTTTGATGATTTCAGAGGCTTTACGGGTGCACAGATAAAGCTTATCTCCGAAATTGCAGCTCAGGCTGAAGAGTGCTTTGTCTCCGTGTATGCTCCCGATTCGGTAAATGCCTTTGACAGCGAGGCGTTCAGACACGCAGTTTCAAACTGCAGAAAGCTCCGTGCGGCTGTAAGTCTGAAGGGAATAGCCTGCAAGGAGATAAAAATTGAAGAGAAGCATCCCGATACGGCATTGTCGGCATTGTCGGTATCACTTTTTTGTGCCGAAAAGGATACTTATGAAGAAAAAACGGAAAATGTTACCGTGATTTCTGCAGAGAATATGTACCGTGAGTGCGATACCGTAGCCTTGCAGATAAAAAAGCTTCTTGAAGAAGGCTACCGCTGTAAGGATATTGCGGTTTATGACAGAGACGGGTCCTATGTCAGAAATCTTACGGCATCACTTAAAAAATATTCAATTCCCGTATTTCAGGATAAAAGGGTATCGCTTTTTGAATATCCCCTTGTGAGAATGCTTCTCAGTGCGGTGGCGGTTGCCGCTTACGGATTTAAAACCGAGGAGATTTTTAGTTTCATAAAAACGGGTATCACGGGAATTTCCCCGGAGGAATGTGCACTTCTTGAGAACTACGCTTACGTGTGGCAGACCGAGGGCGGCGGATGGGCAAAGCCCTTTACGGGACATCCCGACGGCTACGGAGAAAGGGAAACTCCCGAGGCTGCGGCACTTCTTGACAGAATAAACGGCATAAGAAAAAGGGTTGTGGAGCCTCTTTTTATGCTTCGGAAGAACCTTTCCGCCGACAGCGGAATTTCACCCTGCAGGGCATTGTTTTTATTTATGCAGGATATTGATGCTTCGGAAAATTTCAAGGATTATGCGGTATATCTCTGCGAAAACGGTGCAGAGGCTACGGCTATAGAATGTGGCGCCGTGTGGGATACCGTTACACAGTCACTTGATGCGCTGAATGAGGCGCTGAACGGCAGAAAAATCGGTGCCGGACGCTTTTATGAGCTTCTTAAAATAATTTTCTCCTCCTCGGATATCGGAAGAATACCTGCAGGTATTGATGAAATTGTAATCGGACAGGCAGGCAGAACGAGACACTTAGAGCCCCGTGCGGTATTTGTGCTCGGCTGTAATGAGGGTATATTCCCTCAGTCTCCCGTTGTTTCGGGACTGTTTTCACCTGCCGAAAAAAGAGTACTCAGCTCAGGCGGCTTCCTGCTTGAAAATATCCCCGAAAATGCCTATGCTGAGGAGCGTATGATAGCCTATTCCGTTTTGACGGGTGCAGGAGACAGGCTTTTTGCTTCATATTCGGAGAATTCACCCGACGGCGGTGAATTGCGCAGGTCTGAAATAATAAATGAAATAACGGAAATTTTGCCCGTCTGCACAATGCTTGATGCAGGAAAGCTCTCTTCTCTCGATAGAATCGGGAGCACGGAGAGTGCATTTGAGGAGTGTGCCTCTCTTTTCAGAGAGAATACTCCCTACAGTGCATCGCTTAAGAAATATATTGAGGAAACGGAGCTTGCAGGTAAGCTCAATGCCGTAAAAAATGCGGCGGACAGCCTTCCCTTCAGAATAGAAAATTCCGATACCGCCACAAGGCTTTTTTCACAGGATATGTATATTTCACCCTCAAAGGCGGAGGTGTATTACAGCTGTGCCTTCAGGTATTTCTGTCAGTACGGTATGCGGGTAAAGAAGCTTCGCACAGCCGACCTTGATGCGAGAATCAACGGTCTTCTTATACATCACGTGCTTGAAAAGCTTCTGCTGTCACATAAAAACAAGGAGCTTACCCTTATGACGCTTTCCGAGCTGACGGACGAGGTGGATGCCGTAACCGAGGCATTTATCACGGAGTTTATGGGCGGTAAGGAGGAAATGAGTATTCTTCTTAAGAGAAGCCTTGATAAGGCAAAAGCTACCGCCGTACAGATTCTGCTTCGTATGATAGAGGAATTCAGAGTCAGCCGTTTTGAAACCGTTGCCGTTGAGCTCGAAATTGCACACGGAAAAGACATTGAGCCATACAGAATAAAGCTTCCCGACGGGGGCAGTGTTACCATAAGCGGTAAGGTTGACAGGGTTGACGTTTTTAACGACGAGGGCAAGGCATATCTGAGAGTAGTTGACTATAAGACGGGCGGAAAGGACTTTAAGCTCGGTGATGTTTTCTCGGGACTGAATATGCAGATGCTTATATATCTTATGTGCCTCTGGGATAACGGTAAGGAGAAATACGGCAATACCGTGCCTGCCGGAATTATGTACGTTCCCGCAAACAATTCGGGTGACAGGCTTCCGAGACACGCTACGGCGGAGGAGGTTGAAAAGCAGAAGCTTAAAAACGGCAGAATGAACGGAATGATTCTTGAGGACGAAAAGATTCTCGATGCGATGGAAGAGGGCTGTGAGGGCAGATTCGTAAACGCCTTTATTGACAAAAAGGGTGAGCTTCAGGGGACTCTTCTTTCCTATGAGGGCTTCAGGCTTCTGCACGAAAAGATAGACTCAATGCTTGAGGGTATGGGTACTGCTCTTCACCTCGGTGAAATTGAAGCACTTCCCGCTGTGGGCTCGTCATCATATAAAAATACCTGTGAATACTGTGACTATAAGGACGTCTGCAGAAGAACCGAAGCAGATGAAATAAGAGAGCTGAAATCCATAAAGCACGCAGATGCCGTAAAAATGCTGAGAGGAAGTGAGAGCGATGGCTGAAAGACAGTGGACTGCTGCCCAGAAAAACGCAATTGAAGCAAAAAGCGGAACCGTTCTCGTTTCCGCCGCTGCAGGAAGCGGAAAAACCAGCGTTCTTACGGAAAGAATCGTAAGGAAGCTGACAGACGGGGAAAACGGCGTAAGACCCGATTCTCTGCTTGTGGTTACCTTTACCAATGCGGCAGCTGCGGAAATGCGCTCAAGAATATATTCGGGAATATCATCGCTTATGGCAAAGAATCCCGGGAAAAGAAGTGAGTTTACCTCCCTTCTTTCCGTGCTCGGTGAGATGCAGGTGTGCACAATGGACTCCTTTTCAATGAATCTTGTGAAGGAAAACTGCCATAGCCTCGGAATTGAAGCTGATTTCAGGATTCTTGAGGGAGGAGAGAGTGAGGCTCTTAAAAGAAAAACTGCCGTAAGCGTGCTTGAACGCAGATTTACGGAATGTGCGGAGAGCTTTCTGCCTCTTGCAAGAATGTTCGAATCCGGCAAAAACGATTCCCGCCTTATTGAAACCGTAATAAAGCTGTCGGACTTTTCAATGAGTGAGGCTCAGCCCGAAAAATGGCTCTCGGAGCTGTATATGAAATTTGAAGACAGCAGTGCAGAAAGCAGTATTTACGGCAGATATCTTTCTGCTGAAATGCTTTCCGATATTGATTACTGTATTTTTCTGTCCGATGCGGCTGTTACCGAAATTCTTACGGACGAGGAGCTTGCAGCAAAGTATATAAATGTATTTGAAAGTGAAAATGCGCTTCTTAAAAAATACCGTTCCCTTATTGAAAATGCGGTCTGGGACGAAAAAATAAGCCTTGCCGATTCTCTTTTTTCGGCAATCGGCGCTACAAGACTGCCCAATGCCCCAAAGGGATATACGGATAACCCCGTAAAGTGCTCCGCAAAGGCAAAAAGAGACACAATTAAGAGTGTTCTTGAAAAAATCAGCGAATACATAAGTATAACCGAAGAGGAAAATGCTGCGGATACTCTTATTCTCAGGACTGCGGTGAAAGAGCTTTCTTACACGGTCCGTGAATATAACGAAAAGCTTCTCCGGACAAAAAAGGAAATGTCTGCCTTTGATTTTTCGGATATTGCCCATTTTGCGCTGAAGCTTCTTTATGATTCCGGGTCCCCCGACGGCAAAACACCTCTTGCAAGAGAGCTTACCGGGAAATACTCGGAAATACTGATTGACGAATATCAGGATACGAACCGTGCACAGGATACACTTTTCAGAAGTGTTTCAAGGGACGGAAAAAATATGTTCTTTGTTGGGGACGTAAAGCAGAGCATTTACCGCTTCCGTCTTGCGAGTCCCGAAATATTCATTGAGAAATGCAATGAATTTCCCCATTATGACGGAAATGCGGAAAAGTCTAAAATTATTCTCGGACACAATTTCAGAAGCCGAAAGGGAATTCTTGATTTTGTGAATTTTATGTTCTCCCGTCTTATGACACCTCAGTGCGGTGAGATTGAATATAACGACGACGAAAGGCTGAATTTCCCCGAAAAGGCAGATTACGTTCCTTCGGCAGACGTCCGTGCTGTGCTTTTACAGGCAGGGGATGAGGGACAGGCGCACACGGAGGCAGAATATATTGCCCGTAAGATAAGGGAATATCTTGATTCGGGTGTTACGGTTTCCGACGGTAAGGGTGAGAGAAAGGCAGAGCCCTATGATTTCTGTATTCTTATGCGTTCACCCTCGGGTATTGCTCCCGTATATATAAGGGAGCTTGAAAAACGAGGTATTCCCGTTTCCTCGGACGTGGGACTGAGCTTTTTTGAAACTCCTGAAATAAAGACTGTTATGTCGTATCTGAGAGTACTTGACAACCCTGCAAGGGACGTTGATATGCTCGCTGTTATGCTCTCTCCCTTATTCGGTTTTACTCCCGAAGATGCTGCGGAGCTGAAGCTCAGCTTCCCTGATACCGGCTCCTTGTACGGCGCCGTGCTTTCGGCAGCGGAAAAGGGGGACGGAAAATGCAGACGGCTTCGTGACGATATTTCTTATTTCAGCCGTCTTGCAGCATGCTTTCCCGTAGGTGAGCTGCTTCGTGAGATATATGACAGTACAGCCTTCCTTTTTGCCGCCAAGGCTATGAAGGACGGAGAAAACAGAAGAAAAAATCTTCTGAAGCTTTTATCAAGGGCAGAGAGCGTTTCGGAGAATTATGCTTCTCTCGGCGGCTTTGTACGGTATATGGATCTGCTTCGTGAAAACGGTACGGATACGGGCGGAGCCTCGGGCGGAAGCGGTGTCAGAATTATGAGTATGCATAAATCAAAGGGACTTGAATTCCCCTTTGTGTTTATTGCAGGCACCTTTAAGCCCTTTAATAAAAATGACATAAATTCCGATCTTGTAATCAATCATAATGCAGGTCTCGGGCTTAAAATCCCCGAGCCTGAGAATATCAAAAAATATGAATCCCTTTCATCCCTTGCGGTAAAGAGGATCAATAATAACGAAATGCTTTCGGAGGAGCTTCGTGTTTATTACGTTGCGCTGACCAGAGCAAAGCAGAGGCTTTTTATCGTTACGGCTTTGAAAAACAGAGAGAAAACGCTTTCTGACACAAGAAATCTTCTGTCGGGTACGTCCCTCGTTCACCCATATTTCGTAAAGCACGTGAATGATGCCTCAAGGTGGATTTTGAGCACTCTTATGCTTCACCCCGACGGGGGTGCACTCAGAAATTCCTTGTTTGAGAGTAAGCGTGAAAAAGAGGAAGTTATCATTTCTCTGCCCGATGAGGATGATTTTTCGGAAAGTGCGGAGGAACGGATCGAAAAAGCACTTCCCGATGAACAGCTTCTTGATGAAATAAGAAAAAAAGCATCCTTCCGATACAATTGGCAGGAGGTTTCTCATTGCCGCTCCAAGCACACGGCTTCAAGTCTTGATACGGAACGCTTTGATATTGTGAGCTTCGGAAAAAGTGTTCCTGCGTTTATGTTCTCCGAAACAGCCTCTCCCTCGGATATCGGTACTGCAACACACAGATTCCTGCAGTTCTGTGATTTCGGAAAATGCAGAGAATCCGTTGAATCGGAGCTCAGTCGCCTTACGGAAAACGGAAGACTGACGGAAAAGCAGAGAGACCTTGTCGATAAGGCCTCAATTGACTGCTTTGTAAATTCGGAGATTTTAAGAAGAGCAGAAAGCAGTAAGGGAATTTTCCGAGAAAAGCAGTTTACCATGGCAAAGTCCGTCTGTGAGCTTGACAGCAGTATCCCCGAAAAATTCTCTGATGAAAAAACCGTTATCATAGGAAAAATCGACCTGCTTTTCGTTGAGGATGACGGTGCCGTTATCGTTGACTACAAAACCGACAATATAAAGGATATTTCAGTTCTTCGTGAACGTTATTTTTCACAGATGAAGCTTTATTCGGAGGCGCTGAAAAAATCAATGGATGTAAATGTTAAGGAGTGTATCCTTTATTCCCTGAAGCTCAGAGAGAGTCTGTCGCTTAAGTTCTGATTTTTTTTGTTTGTTTTTTCAAAATAATACTTGCTTTTTTGTATAAACTGTGATAAAATGCTTTTGCTATTTAAGCGGAAGTATGTTGAAAAGTGTATTTCGACTGTTTATTTATGCTGTTACTATATCGAAAGAGGTGAAACGTATTATGAAGCAGGGAATCCATCCCAACTATAAGCCCACCGTTGTAAAGTGTGCTTGCGGTGCAACTATCGAAACTTCTTCCACAAAGGAAAACCTTCGTGTAGATATCTGCTCCAGCTGCCATCCTTTCTTTACTGGTAAACAGAAGCTCGTAGATACCGGCGGACGTGTTGACAGATTCAAGAAGCGCTATAATATCGAAACCAAGTAATAGTTGACATATTGGCATTCAGGAACGGCATTTTGTAAAAAATGCCGTTTTTTCCTTACGGGGTATAAATTATCACGGCGGTGAAGGTATGAAGGAATATATCACAATTGAACATCGTTACGAGGAAGAGTATATAATCAACAAGTCGAGATTTATAGGCTACGCCTGTCCCGTTACAACCCAGGAGGAGGCAGTTGAGTTTATAAATGAGATAAGAAAGAAGCATTCCGATGCAACCCATAACGTATATGCTTATCAGATAAGAACGCCCGAGTATTCGAGATATTCCGACGACGGCGAGCCTCAGGGAACTGCAGGTATGCCGGTGCTTGACGTTATCAAGAAAAGCGGTCTTACGGATATCTGTATCGTGGTCACCCGTTATTTCGGCGGTATTCTTTTAGGTGCCGGCGGACTTGTGCGTGCATATTCCCACAGTGCAAGCATTGCCGCTCAGGGGGCAAATATTATCAGAATGAGCCCCTGCAGCGTGCTGAAGGTCGTATGTGATTACGGCTTTTACGGCAGACTTTCAACTCTTGTTCCCGAATTTGGCGGTATAATTGAAAATACGGATTTCGGAGAAAACGTTACAATGGAATTCCGTCTGCAGGCCAAGGACGAGGACGCCTTCAGAAAAGAGCTTACCGAGGCGAGCTTCGGCAGGGTAACGGCTGAAAAAACAGGCGAAAAATTTGACAGTATATAAAAAAATAATAATTTTTGAAAAAAATAAAGGATTTATAACCTTTTTTGCATATATAGTATTTGAAGCTTTTTTGAATCTTTGCAGGGAAAGAGGGTGTGAAAATGAGATTCAGTGAAAATTTCCTGTCTGAGCTGAGAGCCAGAACCGATATTGAAGAGCTTATCGGAAAATATACGGAAATAAAGCACAGGGGTACGAGAACTCCCGTTGCGCTGTGTCCCTTCCACACCGAAAAAACTCCCAGCTTTGTAATTTACAGGGATACAATGTCTTACTACTGCTTCGGCTGCGGAGCAGGGGGAGATGCCATAACCTTCATAAAGAATATCGAGCGTCTTGATTATACCGATGCGGTAAGATACCTCTGTGAAAAGGCAGGTATGAATATGCCCCTTGACCCCGTTGATGACGAGGCGAACAGATTAAGGCGCCGCTGCTATGAGGCAAACCGTGAGGCGGCACGATTTTTTCATAATACCCTTTTTACGGAAGAGGCTAAAGAGGCAAGAGCGTATCTTGACAAAAGAAGGCTTTCTCCCGAAACCGTGAAGCATTTCGGACTGGGCTTTGCTCCCGACAGATGGGATTCTCTTCTGAAGCATATGAAGACGAAGGGCTTTACGGAAAATGAGCTTGTGTCCTTTGACCTTGCAAGAAAAACATCAAAGGGCGGAACTATTGATAATTTCAGAAACCGCCTTATGTTTCCCATAATAGATTTAAGAGGCAATGTGATTGCCTTCGGAGGACGTGTGCTTGATGATTCGAAGCCGAAGTATCTGAATTCCTCGGATACTGTGGTTTATAAAAAAAGCCAGGCGCTTTATGCACTCAATCTCGCAAAGAACAATCCCGACAGAAGGCTTATTCTCTGCGAAGGCTATATGGACGTTATAGCTATGCATCAGGCGGGCTTTACCAATGCCGTGGCAGGTCTCGGAACTGCATTTACAAAGGAGCAGATTTCTCTGCTTGTAAGGTACTGTGATGAGCTGACATTATGCTTCGACTCGGATGAGGCAGGTAAGAAGGCGACAAAAAGAGCGCTTTCAATGCTGTCGGAATCATCACTTAAATTGAAAATTATGCACCTTGCAGACGGCAAGGACCCTGATGAGATCATTAAAACCCAGGGTAAGGAAAGAATGAAAAATATAATCTCCTCGGCGGTGAACGATACGGAGTTTGCGTTGAATGATGCAAGAAGCCGTTATGATGTCAATACGGAGGACGGAAAACTGGGCTTTCTGAATGAAGCCGTAGTCGTCCTTGCGGGAATCGGCAATGCCATTGAGAGAGATTTATATACCTCAAAGCTTTCTTCTGAGCTTGACGTTGAAAAGAAGGCACTTGAGGCGCAGATAAAAAAACAGCAGAGCTTCAGAAGAAGGGCTCAGGAAAATGCTCAGTTCGGCGAAGCGCTTAAAACCGTGCTGGGAGAAGAAAAGAAAACGTCCCCCAACCCCGAGGGAAGGGGCAACGTAAGAGCGGTAAAGGCTGAGGAGATTATTCTTGCTACGCTTTTAAGACATCCCGATTTTCTTAAAAAACTGTCGGGCTTTCTGTCGGCGGATACCTTTGTTACGGAATACGGAAGAAGGTTTTTTACGGATATTTCGGAAAGAATTAATTCGGGAAGAAGTCTCGAATTGTTTTCGTTCGGTGAAAGTAACGAAAACGAGGAAATGGCATATCTGTCGTACCTGCTTGCAAAGGGCGAAACAATTGCAAATTCCGTTGAGGAATGCCGTCAGTGTGCCGCAACATTAATAGAAGAAAAAAGCAAAAAGAATGCTCCCGATATAAAAGGGCTGTCATCGGAGGAGTATCTTCAGCTTTTCAAAAATAAAAGAAGAAATAATAAGCCGGAGGGTGTATAAATATGGATGAGAAGCAGAATGCCATAAAAAAACTGATTGAAAGAGCAAAGACTACAGGTAAAATCTCCGCTCAGGAAATCGACAGTATTATGATCGATTATAACTTTGAGGTAGATGAGCTTGAAAAATTCTACGAGGAGCTCGATGCTCTCAAAATCGAAATCAACGATGATATGAACGAAACCGCTATCGAATCTCTTAATTTTGATGCGGACAACGTTAAGGAATATGAATCAGAGGACAGCAAGCAGACTACTCCCGAGGACGCTGTAAGAACATACCTTAAGGATATCGGTAAGCACTCACTTCTCTCTGCTGAGGAGGAGCTTATGAGCGCCGAAACTCTTGCAAGATACAGAGAGTATGATGAGGGTGTTGAGCTTGAAGAGTTCCTTGCCGTAACAACAGAGCGTGAACGCAAGGACATTATGAAGGGCTATGACTGCTTCTTGAGAAATGCAAATATTATAAGCTTCCTTGAAAGATATCTTCGCTGTCAGACAAAGTATCTGTACAGAGAAGAGGGTACGGAATATGAAATCAGCGTTGACAAGTTCCTTGAAACACATAACGATGCTGATTTAAGAGAAATGATTACTTATCTCGGTGAAACGCTTATTGCCCGTGAAAGACTTATCAATGCAAACCTCCGTCTTGTTGTAAGCATTGCAAAGAAGTATTCGGGCAGAGGTATGCAGTTCCTTGATCTTATTCAGGAAGGTAATATGGGTCTTATGAAGGCTGTTTCAAAGTTCAATCACACCAAGGGCTTCAAGTTCTCAACCTACGCTACATGGTGGATAAGACAGGCTATTACCCGTGCAATTGCAGACCAGGCAAGAACCATCCGTATTCCCGTTCATATGGTTGAAACAATCAACAAGGTTAAAAAGGCACAGACTCAGCTTCTTCATCAGAACGGCAAGGAGCCCACGGCAGAGGATATCGCACAGGTGCTTGATATGAGCATCGACAAGGTAAGAGAGATTATGCGTGTGGCTCAGGAGCCCGTTTCTCTTGAAACTCCTATAGGTGAAGAGGAAGACAGCCATCTCGGTGATTTCATTCCCGATGACGATGCCGTATCTCCCGCAGAGGCTGCAACTCAGGCGCTTCTTAAGGAGGAGCTGGCAGAAGCTCTCGCAACTCTTACTCCCAGAGAGGAAAAGGTGCTTGACCTTCGCTTCGGTCTTACTGACGGACATCCCAGAACCCTTGAAGAGGTCGGTAAGGAGTTCAAGGTTACACGTGAGCGTATCAGACAGATTGAGGCAAAGGCTCTCAGAAAGCTCCGTCATCCCAACCGCAGTAAGAAATTAAGAGATTTCGTAGGAAATTATTGATGCTTATGAAAAAGATATTTTGTGTTATAATTGCTTTATTGATGCTTGTTTCCTTTGCCTCCTGCTCCGGCGGCGGAGAAGAAACAACCTCGGATGTCTCGGACAACACCGCAACGGTTCCCGTTGTTTCCCTTGTAAACGAAAAAACGGCAGTTGCTCCCGGAGAGGAAGTCAAGGTAACGCTTAAGGTTGCACAGGCACCTCTGACTGCATGCTTTGATATTCTTGTTTTTGCGGACGACAGCCTTGAATTCTCGGATGTGAAAACCTGTCCCTCAGAGCTTATTCTTGCTGCCAACAGAGAAGAAAAGGCAGGCGAGGAGTATGTTATCTTAAGGGGTATGGTTGCCGCAACATACGACGTTGCCGATGATGATATGTGTGTTATTACATATAAGGTTAAGGATGACGTGCCTGCCGGTACAAAAATCAGCCTTACTCTTCAGGTTCCCACCTATCAGCTTGGTTTCGATGAAAGCGGAAATGATATTTATAATGTCGACTGCACTCTTCAGGGACTTGTTCTTGAGGTACAGTAAGTATATACTGCAGAATACCGCTGTGTTCTGCAGTTTTTTTATTTCATTTTACTTGTTTTATTGAAAAACATTATATATAATGTAATATATTGAAAAGGAGAGAGATGATTATATGACTGCCGAAGCGTGGAAAAATATAAGAGGTTCTAAAAATACACCCGACCAGATAATGCTTTCAGTTAAGAATGACCCGGCGGAGAATATGACCGTAAGATGGCGTACGGACGTATCCGTTACGGAGGGCTATGCACTTTACAGAAAAAAGGACAGCTCAGATGAATGGATGAGAGCGGATGCAAAAAGAAATCCTTTCAAGACTGATGTTGATGAAAGCAGCTTCTTTTTTGCGGATATGACGGGACTTTCCCCTGATACTTATTATGAATACAACTGCGGAAGTGCTGAAAACAGAAGTGAGATCTTCTTTTTCAGAACCGCAAAGAAGGATGCGGAGAAATTTTCTTTCCTTTGCCTTTCCGATGTTCAGACGGGCGGAGCTGAGCCTCCTGCCGATTACAGCGTTCTTGGTGAGGTCGTAAAAAAGATTCTTTCCGAGCATCCCGAGTGCGAATTTATCCTTACTGCAGGCGATAACACCAACTGCGGACAGACGGACGTTCAGTGGACAGGACTTTTTGAAGGTCTTAAGGGAATTATTGAATATATTCCCGTTCAGTTCTGTATGGGAAATCACGACGATATGGGCTTTGAGGATTATTTTACCTATACGGGAAAATACTATTCCGAGCACGCAACCTATTTTACGAACCAGCTGAGATATTCATATCCCGAAAACGGTCCTGAAAACTGGCAGATTCCCAATTATTCCTTCCGCTACGGCAATACTCTTTTTGCAATTGCGGGTACAAGCGGATTTGAATATATAAATGAATGGCTTAAAAAGACTTCGCAGGATAGTGACGCTGTGTGGAAGTTTGCCGCACATCATTTCCCTGTTTGCTATTCGGGCCCCAATCTCGAGTGCTATGAAACCTATCCTCCCATGAAGGAGGGTATTGAAAAATACGATATTATGTTCTCGGGACACGAGCATTCCTTTGCCCGCTCATTCCCCAGACGTGACGACGGTCTTTATGACAGACCCTCCGAGGGAACCATACATTATAACATAGGAAGCGGCAACCGCAATCCTCCCGGAACGAGAGTTGTTCCCAAGGTGTGGAATGACTGCACCTACGAGCACGAGGAAGATCTTTCAATGTTCAGTATCGTTGATATTGACGGTGATAAGTGTACTCTTACCGCCTATGTTGAGGACGGAAGAATCGTTGACCGCTGTGTGATAGATAAAGGTGATGACAGCATCAGTCCTATACGCCGTGCTCCCGTTTATAACCGTCCCCGTCTTAAATTCAAGGGCTATGATCTTGGTCTTTGTGTTATGGGAACTCTGCCTGAATGTATCGACGGTGTGTGGTATGTGCCTGCAGGTCAGATAGTAAAGTTTATGGGCGGAGAATCGAAGCACACTGCCGGCAGGGTAAGAGTTGAGGTTTATGACAGATTTGCGGAATTTACTGAAAATTCAGATATTATGGTAACTGCGGACGGAGAAATTAAAATGACAGCACCTTGCCTTCGTCTTGCAAGGGAGCAGCTTTTTGTTCCCTGTGATGATTTCTGTAAGCCTTTCAGAATGTACTGGACATACTTCGCACATAATAACTTTATAAGTATTGAATCGGAGACCGAGCATCTGCCCGTTTCCTTCCAGCCTTGATGAACGGAGAAAAAGATGATTGAAATAAAACGCTCGGACAAGCTGCGGCTTGTTCACTCAGATATAAGAGGTCCGGTTTTTTTTGAATCCAACAGGATGATAAAAGAGGGAACAGATGTATTGAAGCTCAATACAGGTAACCCTGCAACGTTCGGATTTGAAATGCCGGAATCTGTAAGAAATGCACTTCTTGAGAATGCCGACAAGGCTGTAGCCTACTGTGACCTTAAGGGTATGCCCGAGGCAAGAGAGGCAATTTGTAATTATCATAAATCCAAGGGAATAAACGGAATTACCCCTGATGACGTTTTTATCGGGAACGGTGTCAGTGAGCTTGTCACTATGGCACTCACCGCTTTTCTCAATTTCGGTGATGAGATACTTATTCCGACTCCTGACTATTCTTTGTGGACAAACTCCGTGCACATTGCAGGAGCAAAGCCGGTGCATTATATCTGTGATGAAAAAAGCCTGTGGTATCCGGATATAAACGATATAAAATCAAAAATCACATCAAAAACAAGAGCTATTGTTATAATAAATCCCAACAATCCCACCGGGGCACTTTATCCGAAGCAGCTGCTTGAGGATATAATTTCCGTTGCAAGAGAGCATCAGCTTGTCATATTTTCGGATGAGATATATGACAGACTTGTGATGGACGGCCTCAGGCATACTTCCGTAGCTTCGCTTTGTGATGATCTTCTTTGTGTTACAATGAACGGACTTTCGAAGTCTCATATTATATGCGGCTTCCGCTGCGGCTGGATGGTTATAAGCGGAGCAAAGGATAAGGCATCTGATTTTGTAATGGGGCTTGTTCAGCTTGCATCAATGCGCCTTTGTTCAAATGCTCTGACACAGCTTGTTATTCCTGCGGCTCTTCGTGATCCCGACAGTACGAGGGCTATGATAGCTCCCGGCGGCAGACTTTATGAGCAAAGAGAGGCTTGCTGCAGAGAGCTTGATAAAATAGAAGGTCTTTCATATGTAAAAAATTCAGCAGCCTTTTATATATTCCCCAAGCTTGATGTTAAGAAATTCAATATTACCGACGATCAGCAGTTTGCTATGGATTTTCTCCATTCAAAGCATATTATGATAGTTCCCGGAAGAGGCTTTAACTGGAATGAGCCCGATCATTTCAGAATAGTAATGCTTCCCCCTCCTGAAACTCTTGCAAAAGCAATGAGGGATCTGGGAGATTTTCTTAACGGATACAGGCAGAATTGAGCAGCATTTAAATAAAAATATCAAAACCGATATCGGAAGGCTTTTTACAGCTTTGCCGGTATCGGTTTTTTTTGCTTAATAATTTTCTTTACCCTGAAGGTATCTTATTGCAACTATGTATTTTGTTGCGGAACGGGGATAGGAGCTCTTGATTTCGAAATATCCCTCTTCTGTTACGAGAAGAATATTCATTTTTGAAGATGTTTTGACTGAGTTTATATCATTCAGGGGAATAGTGATTTCACCGTTATCTGCTGTGATTACCACACGGTCAGCGAAAAGCTCAAGCTTTCCGTCCTCCGAAAGCGTGGTGCTCTCACCGTCCTTTATGCTGTAAATCTGCTGTTTATCATCTCTGAAAAGTAATTCGTTTGTATCTTTTGTGCGGTCGGTGATTTCCTTTAAAAGCTTTTTCTGGAATCTGTCCCATTCGGGAATATTGTCAAATTCCATAGCTTCGCTGTGCCAGAAGCCGTAATCGTCAATTTCAGCCTTAAAGCCGCAGGTACAGAATATTTCTCTGCCCTTTGTTCTGAGATTTCCTATGCTCTTGCACTTAGGACAGCCGTAGAGAATAATTTCTGCGTGCTCTGCAGGGTCCTCTCCGATATATGCGTGAGGCTCTTTTCTTTGTTCATCGTAGATGTTTACATAGAGGTCCTCAAGGATGTGCTTGTAAATTTCTTCCTCGGACATTGAGCGGATCTGCTCTCTTGAGTAAACGTTTATAACCTCACCGAAAATGGGACCCTTGCGTGAGGATTTTGCCCAACGGGGCTTTTTGAGATATCCGCCCCGTCCTCTGTAGGTGACAAAGGTACAGTCGCATTCCTTTACGAGAGCGGCATTTCTTTTTGATATAAATCCCGTTTCTCCCGTGCTTGTAAGGGCTCCCTCGGGATACATTGCAACGTTGACACCTGCTTTTATGTTATCTACGATGCTTTTGTAGAGTGCATCCGTACCCTTTTCTCTTTCAAAAACTATGGGAGCATCAAGGAAATTGTAAAGCTTTCCGATAAGTCCCATTCTCATTACGTGGTCGCTCATAACGAAGCGGACATAGTGCTTTGTGGTTTTGATTATGTATGCAGGGTCGATTGTATCCGAGTGGTTTGCAAAAATAAGGTAGGGCTTGTCTTTGATTCTGACTTCCTTGTCTGAGAATTTCAGAATCTTTACTGCAGGTATTTTTACGACAGTTCTCATAATACGGACAAGAATTTTGCCTCTGAGAACGCCTTTCTTTATGTTGTTGTTCATTTTTCTTCTTTCCTTTTTATGTGTTAAATGGAAGAGTGTGTAAAATTATGACTGCTTTTTTTGATGTCCGCCTTCCTTCTGTGATTTATTAATACAAAAAACAGACAATGTCTGTGTGTATTAAATATAACATTTATTATTGTTTTTTAGAATATTATAATAATTATACATATTAAGGATATTTCTGTCAATATTTCCGATTGATTAAAAAACGGGGGTGTGGTACAATACCCGGGAGGTGAATATTATGGATAAAATAATAATAAAAGACCTGAAGCTCTTCTCTTATCACGGGGTAAATGAAGAGGAAAAGATAAACGGGCAGAATTTTGTGCTCGATATAACCGTGTGGGTTGACCTTGAGAAGCCTTGTGAAAGCGATAATGTCGACGACACCGTAAGCTATGCAAAAATAATAAAGAAGGTAAGGGAAGTGTTTACTGCCGAAAAATATGATCTTCTCGAAAAAGCAGCACAGGCTGTTGCTGATGCAATATTTGAAAGCTTTGAAAAGGTGCAGGAGTGCGAAATACTTCTTAAAAAGCCCGAGGCTCCCATAAAGGCAGACTTTTCTTACGTTGCAGTTGAAATCAGGAGAGAAAGAAAATGAGCAAAACAGCTTTTGTTGCCCTCGGCTCAAATATGGGAAACGGGGAAGAAAATATAAAAAGTGCGGCTTTTGCCCTCGGACTTGTTCCCGGAATAACCGTGGAGAGGCTTTCTCCCGTGTATGAAACTATCCCCTGGGGATATGAAGCACAGCACAATTTCAGTAATGCGTGTATTAAATTGGCTGTTGATATTTCTCCTGAAGCACTTTTAGGGGTATGCCTCGGTATCGAAGCCGGAATGGGAAGAATAAGAGAATTCAGAAACGGACCGAGAATTATTGATCTTGACCTGATGCTTTATGAAGGCGAAGAGAGAAATACCGATGAATTAAAATTGCCGCATCCCGGGATGAAGGACAGGGATTTTGTGCTTGTGCCTCTTTATGATATTGCCGATGAACCGTTAAAATCAGAAGTTGCAGGGTATATTGCTGAATTAACGGAACATTATATTGTAAAATAAAAACTGTTTTTGCGCCGTTTAATCGCATATATAGTGTTATTTAGGGGAAAAAGACGGAATATATGGCATAACGCACAAGAAACACCAGGCTCCGTTGTAAAATATGACGAAAAACTTTTAAAAAAGTGTTGACATTTGCTTTTTCCTGTGGTAATATATGCAAGCACTTGAGAGAGCGACAGCGCGAAGACGTGTCCTTCTGAAAAAGTGCAAAAAAACTTAAAAAAAGTTCTTGACAAAGGCAATCGGATGTGATATGATTACCGAGCGCCCGAAAAGAGCGCAAAGAAGTTCGGATTCAGTCGGAAACGACAGAAAAAAAGAATTTCAAAAAAATTGAAAAAAGCACTTGACAAGGGTGAAACGATGTGATATAATCACAAGGCACTCTTGAGAGAGGGCAAACGAACCTTGAAAATTAAACAACGACAAAAATGAAACCCTTGAAGATTAATTTGAGTTTAACAAGTACAACTTGTGA
>JAZNAI010000137.1:0-19025 GCA_045586465.1 Acutalibacteraceae bacterium
CATGGCTACGATCCGACTTGAAAAAATCTTTGATATTCAGATGTTTGCAGCAGGTGATGTTGTGAACGCAACCAATTCGGCAGAGCTTTCCGCCGAAATGAAAACCTTCTACGACAAGGCGCTTATTACCCTTGCCGGTCCGAGACTTGTTCACGAGCAGTTCGGACAGAAGAAGCCTATTCCCAAGGGCGGCGGTAAGACTATTGAATTCAGAAAGTTTTCAAAGCTTCCCAAGGCCCTCACTCCCATTACCGAGGGTGTAACCCCTACAGGTAATAAGCTTAAGGTAAGTGCAGTTACTGCAAGTGTTGATCAGTACGGTGATTACATCGAGCAGACTGACCTTCTTGAGCTTACTGCAATTGATAATACAATTGTTGAGGCTACAAAGGAGCTTGCAGACCAGGCAGGACTTACACTTGATACAATTGTAAGAAATGAGCTCATTGCAGGAACCAATGTAATGTTTGTACCCAAGGTCGGTGCAGACGGTGCGGAAACAGAGGTCACATCAAGAAGTGCTCTTGATGATACCTGCAGACTTCGTGTGAAGGACGTATTTACCGCTGCTGCAGAGCTTAAGGCCGTTAATGCTCCCAAGATTGACGGTGCATATATTGCAATTATTCATCCTTATGTTGCCTTTGACCTTATGCAGGATGCAGGCGACAAATGGATGGATATTCAGAAGTACAAGAATCCTGAAAAGATATACCAGGGTGAAATCGGTATGCTTGGCGGTGTTCGCTTTGTTGAGAGCACGGAAGCTAAGATTTTTGAAGACGGTGTATTTGCAACACTCTTCCTCGGCGCTAATGCATACGGTGTTACCGATATCGAAGGCGGAGGACTTGAACACATCGTCAAGCAGAAGGGCTACGGCAATGACCCCCTCAATCAGAGAAGCTCCATCGGCTGGAAGGCAACGAAGGTTGCAAAGAGACTTCTTGAAGAATACATCATCAGATTCGAAAGCAAGTCGGCATTCAGCGGAAAAACTGAAGAAAACTAATTGAAAGGAAAGTTATCTTATGGCTAATAACGAAGAGGCAAAGGCAAAGGCAGAAGCTGAAGCAAAGACAGAAGAATACGAAGAGATTTTTATTCCCAAAACCTCGAAGGATGATGATGCTCAGTTTATATCTGTGAACGGCAAAAGAATTCTTGTAAAAAAGGGAATGCCCGTAAAGGTGCCCAAGGCTCACGCGGAGGTTTGGAAAAATTCTCAGAAGCAGACGGCAAAGAATGATGAATTCATTGCTGAAAATTCAAAGAATTAAAGAAGGGGATATTTGCCCCGTACAAAAAAAAGGGCAGAGGACAGTCTTTGCCCTTTTTCTTTTTCAGAGGTGAGAATATGACGTTACAGAATGTTATTGATAAAATAACAACAATCAGAAAAGAAAACAATTGCACAACAGATTTTATAATTGAAAAAATCAATGAAATTGAATGGAAAATAAAAAGGGAAATTATAGACGTGCACGAGGGTGCCGACAGATTTCCTTTTGACGGCTATGATTCCAAAGAATTAAATGTGAAGCTTATCGCTCCTGCGCCTTACTCGGAGCTTTATATAAAATGGGTGTTACATCAGATAGATGTAATGAATAATTCGATGATTGATGCCTCGAATTCGCTTACCCTTTTTAACAAGGTTTATTATGCTTTTGCCGCTTGGTATACAAAAAACAATATGCCTTTATATAAGGGGAATATGAAAAGCGGGGTGTTTCACGTATGAGTGATGCTGTTTTTAACAATCCGCAGGAAACAAAAAAAGTTACCTCAATATTTTACGGTATAAATAAGCAGGAAAGGATTCCTGACGGGTGTTTCAAAGAGCTTTACAATATGACAGGAGATAAATACCCGTGTCTTGCCGTAAGAAGTGAAAGAGCGAATATGAGGTTCGGTGAATCGGTGCAGGTTGGCGGAGAGCCCATAGAGGCAATTGATGTTGACGGAAAAACCGCTGTGCTTTGTTCAAACGGGATTATAAAATGCTTCGGTGAAGAATTTGACACGGGAAGCTACGGCAACAGTATGGTCAGATTCAACAAAAAGATTTTTGTTTTTCCTTCGGGTGCGTATATCGGAAGCGACGGAATGAGATTTGCATCAGCACAAATATCAGGTGTTTTTAATTGTGAAGCAAGAGACAGTGCCGGAAATACAATTGAAATAACCACAGGGGCAAAGCCTTCATCACCTGAAGGCGGTCAGTATTGGAAAGACAGCGAGACGGGCGGCGTATACAGATATTCTGCTGTTCAGGAGGAATGGACGGCTGTTCCGTTGCTCTACTGTAATGTTAAGCTTCAGAATGCTGATATTATAAGCGGTGACATACTTGATTTTAATGTCGGGGACGGAATACAGGTGCATAATGATTTTGACGGAACAGATATAAGCACTTTTGTATCTGCGGTCAGCGAGAAAGACGGGTTAACCTTCGAAACAGATTTGCCTTATACAAATAATGCGGCTGTTATGACTATAAAGAGAATCTGTCCCGAGCTGCAGTTTTGCTGTGCGCATAATAACAGAATGTGGGGCTGCAGCTTCTCCGACTCGGTGAATGAAATATATGCCTCGAAGCTCGGCGACCCTCTCAATTGGAATTGCTTCAGGGGACTGTCAACGGATTCTTATGCGTTGTCTGTAGGGGAGCCGGGAGAATTTACGGGGGGTGTTTCTTTTGGTGACAGAATTATTTTCTTTAAGGAAATGTGCATGTTTACCGTTTACGGCACAGAGCCTTCAAATTTTCAGACTGTTAAAACTGACTGCTTCGGTGTTCAGAAGGGCAGTGAAAGAAGTATAGTCAGAATAAACGGACAACTTTATTACAAATCCTGTCACGGGATTATGAGAATGTCGGAGGGCGGGCTTCCCGTTTGTATATCTGATGATTTAGGGCCCGATGTGTGGAAGGATGCCGTTGCAGGTACGGACGGCAGTAAATATTATGTGGCAATGACCGGTACCGACGGAAAAAGAGAAATGTTTGTATACGATACAAATAAGGAAATGTGGCATAAGGAAAACCTTCCTGCAGGCGGTATATTCAGTATGATATATCACAAAAACAATCTGCTTCTTGTCGGAAAAAGCAAGACTGACATTACGGCAAAGAGCATCAGAAAATATAAGGAAAATCAAATTAAGCTTTCTGACTACAGTACGACTTCGCTATATCTTATGGCATTAAATATTGAAATGATGCGAAGAATAGTATCTAAGGAGCTGCTGTCATATTCTGATGAAAAAGTGAGAGAAATATATTCAGAAAATGAGGGAAGAGAGGTAACTGATGAAGAGTTTGCAGCTTATCTCGAGAATCTTTACGAGATGGAGCAATGCTATGTTCATAAACTGATGTTCTTTTTTGAATCAAATGAGCTTACCTGTAATGAGCTGCTTTTGGAAGATGATGAAAGAATCGCGGTAAGGAATGACGAAGGACGGTTTCATTGGACAGCAGAGACAGGATTTAGAGGTGTTGAGGCCTTCGAAAACAAGCGGCTTAAAAGCGTGGATCTTCTTATGAAGCTTGATTCCGGCGCGAGATGTGATGTCAGCATTGAATACGACGGGTCGGGAAGATGGGAATCGTTTTTCTCTTTCGAGGATAAGGGAATGAAAACATTCCGCATTAAGGACAGACTCGATAAATGCAATACATACAGATTACGTTTTCAGGGATACGGTAAAATGGTGCTTTACGGTATCTCAGAATTGTATGAGGAGGCAGGAAATATTGGCTTTTAATGTACGGATTCCCGAGCTTACGGGAGATTATGAAAAGGACAAAGGTCTTTTATTAAATTTTATGAAAGAGGCAAATCTCAAGATAAGATTTCTTGAAGACGAGCTTCGGAAGGAGATAAAGAAAAATGTCGAAAAAGGTATATGATGCTGATGAAATTATGAAAATGGCCGTGGGGCTTATTGAACCTGATGTTGCCAATGCAGACTATGACGGTGACGGTAAGATAACCTCTAACGATGCCAGGACAAATAAAAGAATTGATTCCGGGCTTTCTATTGATTCTCCTGTTACGGGGGCTACCGGGGGCGCAAATACAGGCAGCGGCAACAAAAATATTTATGCTTCGAGCAATGCCTATCAGAATCAGGCTGATGCGGTTTATAAGCAGATACAGGAGCAGATTGCGGGAGCCGGGAATAATAATACGGATATCTTTGCTTCGAGCAATGCCTATCAGGCGCAGGCAGATGCAATTTATAAGCAGATACAGGAGCAGATTGCGGGAGCCGGGAATAATAATGCCGATATTTATGCTGTAAGTGATGCTTATCAGAAGCAGGCGGATGAGCTTTATGAAAAGATTAAAAACACTCCTGATTTTAATTATGATTTTAATGAGGATGCGGTTTTTAAGGCACTTCAGGAGCAGTATATAAAGGACGGCAGGCTTGCCGCTGAGAACGTGGCGGGTCAGGCGGCTGCCCTTTCAGGCGGTTATTCTAATTCTTACGGAACCACGGCGGCAGGTCAGGCGTATATGGGAGCAATTGACAGCTTATATGACAGGATTCCCGAGCTTGAGGCTTTAGCTTACGGCAGATATCAGGACAAAAGAAACGCAGAATTACAGAATTGGGAGATTCTGCAGAACAGAGCTGCGACAGAGAGGGGCAATGCCGAGAGCGAAAGAGCATATAACGATGACAGAGAAGCCTATCTTATGCAGTTGGCACTTCAGAATTATGACATTCTGCAGAACCGAGCAGATGCAGAGCGGGGCTTTGCGCAGAGTGAAAGGGCATATAACGATGACAGAGAAGCATATCTTATGCAGTTAGCTCTTCAGAATTACGATATTATGCAGAACAGAGCAGATGCAGAGAGAGGCTTTGCCGAGAGTGAAAGAGCATACAACGATGATAGAGAAGCATATCTTATGCAGTTGGCTCTTCAGAATTATGACATTCTGCAGAACAGAGCGGATGCCGAGAGAGGCTATGCTGAGAGCGAAAGAGCCTATAACGATGACAGAGAAGCCTATCTTATGCAGTTGGCACTTCAGAATTATGATATTCTGCAGAATAAGGCAGACAAAGAGAGAGACTATGCTGAGAGTGAAAGAGCCTATCAGGACAGCAGAGATGCTTATTTGTGGGAGCTTGCACTTCAGAAGGCACAGTTCGGGGATTACAGCGCTCTCAAAAATCTCGGTGTGGATACCTCGGGCCACGAATATGACACGGCATTCAATAAGGCACTTCAGAAGGCGGAACTTGGGGATTACAGTGCTCTTAAGAATCTCGGTGTGGATACCTCGGGCTACGAATATGACTCGGCATTCAATAAGGCACTTTCTATGGCGCAGGTGGGCGATTATTCAGGGCTTAAGGCTCTCGGAATTGATGTGTCGAATGCACAGAAGCAGAATGAGCTTGATTTTGCCCTTGCTGCCGCTTCTTACGGTGATTATTCATTCTTAAAGGCTCTCGGAATTAACACGAGTGCTATGGAAACACCGACATATACATATTATTCTTCCGGCGGCTCAGGTGGTGGCGGTGGTGATAATCCCAATCCCAAAATGGGAGAGCCGCAGGACTATCCTGAAGATGACCTTGACCACACTATTGCAAGACTTCAGGAGATAATTGATAATCCTGAAGAAAATGGTCCGAGTAATGTCGCAAGAGCAAAAAAACAGTTAAACAAACTGAAGGAGCAGTACTATGGCTAATAATAAGACTTGGGAAGAAAGAATTGCACACGCAAGAGCAGTAAATTCACAGAAGAAGTCCGCAGGGGTAAATAATGCCCCTGCGGTTAAGACTGTTTCCGCTTCATCGGGGCAGCCGAAAAGCTGGGACGACAGAATAGCTCACGCAAAAAGTGTAAATGCTCAGAAGGCACAGGAGAGATATCAGAAGCTTATTTCTTCGGATGAATACAAGTGGGCTTCTGAGAATGAGAAAAGGCTTAAATCGGGCTTGGGGTATAATGTCAATAACGGGCAGATATATTCCTTCGAGCCTATAACACGGGATTCTTTGCAGAAGTCCATTGCCTGGGCAGACAATGAAATTAAGAAGCTGAAGGAGAAGGGCGCTACAACAGACTGGTTTACCTCCATAGGTAATTTCGGATTAATGCTTGGCGGTATGGAGCCTGTAAACCGTGAAGAATTAAATCAGCAGTTATCTGACCTGCAGAACCAGAAGGCGGTATATGAGAAGTATCTTGAAAATGCTGAATATGAAGAGGCAATGTCCGAGATAAAGAAAAACGGTGACGGTGAACGCTTTAGTGAATTGTTTTCTATTGACAGCAGAAAAGGTACTCTTTTTGATGCTTTGGTGAATATCGGAAGCGGCGGAAACGCTATGCCGACAAGAAACGTCGGAGATATCGAAAGAGAGGCAGAGATTAAAGCTGAACTGCAGGGGAAGTACGGCGAAAAGTTTGATAAGTACCGTGATCTGTATGCGAAGGGTGCAAATAGTGATTTTACGGCTTCTCTTGTGAAAAAGATGGAGGATACATTAGAAGAACATCCTGTTCTCGGAACGATAGGATATACGCTCAGTAATGTTGTCACGGCACCTGTGAGAGGTATCGGTGCGGTATCTGACAGCCTTAATAAAGCGACCGGAAATTACGGCGCATCATCCGGAAGTCTTTTTCAGGATATGAGTGAAGCTACGGTGCAGAAGGTAAATGAAAATATCAACAATACCTTTAAGAATGATTTTGCCGCGGGCTTTGTAAGAACTGTATATAATGCGGCTGTGTCCGGCGCTGAAAGTATGATGACAATGGGTACCTTCGGAAAGCTCGGTGAAGCGATTCTCGGTCTGAATGCTGCAACAAGTACATATAAAGCCGGTAAGGAAAGAGGACTTTCAGACGGACAGGCACTTGCGAACGGTATTGCGGCAGGTATATTTGAGACACTTTTTGAGCATATCTCACTTGAAAAATTAAGAGCTTTTCAGGCTTCTCCCTCAACAACACTCAAGCCCTTTATAAAGAATGTGCTTAAGCAGTCGTTTTCAGAAGGCAGCGAGGAATTGTTTACAGATGTTGCAAACGAGGCATACGATTATTTTGTGAACGGCGGTCTTTCTCAGTATGAGCAGGCTCTGAGAAGCGGTGTTACATCTAAGGAATACGGTCAGCAGTTTGGTTTGCAGCTTCTTGAAACCTTGGCGACGGGTGCGCTTGCGGGCGGCGGTATGATAGGTATGTCGGCGGCGCCGAGTGCCGTTTCCGGTTCTGTTTCACAGGTGCTGACCGATAAGGCTGTGGGAAGCAATATCCGTCAGTACGGTGATGTGGAAAAGACAATAAGCACAGCAAAAGAACAGGGCGGAAGTCTCGGTAAAAAGGCGGCAAAAATCGAAAAACAGATAGCTGAAGGTGAAAGTGTATCCGACAGAAGAATAGGGCAAATTGACCGCAAAACGACAAAGATTGAAAGGACAAAGGCGGTTGACACTATTCTTGCAGGTAAAGATTTTAAGGATATCAGCGGTAAGGAAAAGAATGCAATCCGTTCATCCGTGCTCACTCTTCTTTCATCCGGAGAGGTATCCTATGAGCAGGCAGAGGTACTTGAAACCGAAAACGGCGCCAAAGTTCTTGAAGCGGCGCAAAGGTGGGAAATTGACAAGGTTCTTGAAATTGAAGCCGAGAGAATTGAGAGAAAGAGCAACGACATAAGAAAGGCTCTTGACGACAATAATACTGAAACTCTTGTGAAAAATACCTTTTCTGCGGTCAATGCCGAGGGTCATAAGGTAAGTGTCGGAGCAGTCAGAAGCATTACAGACGGGGAATTTGAAGTGGTTCAGGATGCAGAAACGGGAGCCACGGCTAAGCTTTCCGAGCTTAAGATTGAAGACCGCCAGGCAAGGGAGCTTTACAAAAACCTTCAGGAGCTTGCAACGGGTGAGAATCCTCTGACGGTTGATGCTGTAAACGTTGCCCTTTCTATGTATAATACACTTGATAATACGAGTGCGAGAGCCTATAGCTTGTGGGTGCACGATGCTTATAAGGCAGGCTCTGTCAGTATTAAGAATACAGTCCTTTCTTTCCCTGAGTTCGAGGAAATGTTCCATAATAAGTATGACGGCGATATCAAAGAACAGCAGCTGAGAGAGATTTATGAAATAGGTGCGAGAAATCTCAAGGTAAATCCCGGTGTTACAAGAATCGGCCGTAAGGGGCTTTCTAAGCTTCAGGCAGAGCAGGTCTTTATTCTTCACGAAAGAGCCAAGCAGTTGGGACTTGAAATTGTATTGACTGACGGAAGGCTTACGGATGAAAACGGAAAGGGCGTAAATGCTCTTTATGTTGAGGGGACAAACAGAATTGTAATGTCACTTCAGAATGACCTGGGGCTTACACTCGTTCACGCAGGACACGAAATATTCCATTGGGGAAAAAGTCAGAACAAAGCTAACGGTGAATATCTGCAGAATATGGTTATAGGTGTGCTTAAATCTGACAGTAAGTACGATTTTGACGGGATATATAAGCAGGTGTCGGCTGAATATGAGGGTATTTCTGAGGAAGCAATACTCGAAGAAATTGCGGCGCAGTATTTAGGTGTTGTTTTTGCAAATGAAGACAGCATCAGAAGGACTGTTGCCACGGCTACAGCTGAGCAGAAGAGCTTTCTTCAGAAAATGGTTGAGTATCTGAAGGACTTTATAAAGAGCATTAAGAAGCTTATTGACCTTTACGGTGACAGGGACAAGACTGTAAGAGCTGCTGTGACTACACCAACGGAACAGTTGCAGTATATTGCCGACACATTTGAAGCGGTTCTTCGGAAGACAGCGGAAACAAAAAAGCCCGCCACAGAAACGGGCGGGGTGAAGGCTTCGTTTAGTAAGGAAGATATTACGGATGTGCAGTCTTTTAAGACACATAAGGATATCAGGTATTCAAGAGTGTTATCGGATAAGACAAAAGATAACATATTAAATGCTTATGGTATCGAAAATCTTAATGATTCAATAGAGGTTCAACGAAAAGTATTTTCTACGCTTCAGAATATCGGCTTTTTTACAAACGATGCAAACACAAGCAGAGTTGATGTTAACGAAGAATCCGGAATGGAAATAGAAACCAACAAAAGCGGTATTAATGAAACTTTCAGTTATAAGAATTTTATAAATAACAGCAAAGATGTTAAATTAATGAAGCTTGCTACAATAGCATCTCTTCCGACTATTATAAAAAATGCATCTCTTATCGAAGATAATGTATCTCATACAAAGAATAAAAAAAGCTCTGCTGTTTATGCTTATCTTATGGGGACTGTTGACATTGATAACATACCTATAGATGTAAAGATAACAGTAAGAAAATCTCCACATAAGAATAAATTTTGGGTGCATCATATTTACATAAAAAATGACACCGCTGTTGCATCCGGTAAACACGAAAATCGTGAAGTGCCGGCGCTTCAAACAAACGGTGTCACCAATAATATAACACAGCGCGACACGGATGTCAAGAAAAAATACTCCCGACAGCTTCTGAATGATACCTGGGATGATATCAGGGATAAGATGTATGAAAATGAGGTCCACGAGGATATTATCGGGGAGATTGAAGCATACATAAAGAAGCTGACAACAAGGAAGCTTGCCCGGGAAACTGCAGTTACAGAGGGGCTTATTCCGAAATATGAAGCAATTCTCAAGGTCGCAAGGGAATATACAAAGGGCTCTGAGGTTTCAGCTCAGCAGCTTGCCGATACAATCAACGACCTTATGTGGGCGGCGAATGACGGGAATCTTGATACAAAGCAGTTTATCTCTACCGTGAAGCTTATAGCCGAGGATATCATAAGAACGGGCAGTCAGATTAATGACGATATGTACCGTGAATATGAAGAATTTCGTAAAATGACGAGAGAAGAGACAGTCTATGTATCACAGCAGGTTTATAATCAGTATGTGGAAGAATACAGTACGAGGCAGAATCTCAACCGTGCTTGTGCCGGTAAGATTAAAATAAAGCCCTATGATAACAATAACCGCACGGGCAGGGCGCTTGATGATTTCTATGCAGAGCTGCTTGAAAGATTTCCTAAATTGTTGCCTGAGGATGCTGATATATATCATCAGCTGTTTGAAATCCTTAATGCCTGGCAGATGATTCAGCCGTGGACGGAGTACCGAACAGATATGCTCGGTATAAACTCAAGAGCTGACCTTGAACATCAGTCCCTTATAATGGCAGAGGAGATTCTCTCGGAAGTTTTGGGAATAAAGGAAACAGTAAAGACTATTGCCGACAAGTATTCCGATAAGCTGAAGTATCATCAGGAGCATTACAAGGAATACTACCGCAAGCAGGCGGAAGAAGGCAGAAGAAAGAGACGGGAAAGTGAGAATATTGCTGTCCTTAATAAGCGTATTCTTCGTAATACAAGCCGACTTTCGGATATGCTCAGAAATGAAACAGACACAAGGCACATTCCCGAAGCCTTCAAGGATGCCGTTATGGATTTTCTCAATATCATTGTTGTTAAGAATGAAGACGGCAGGGACGTTTACCATATTAAAAACGGTACCCTGAATATGGTAAAGCTCGGCAATGCTTATGCCTCATATTACAATCCTGCAGGTGAAGACGGTAGGGAAATGACACAGTATGATGAGGATGTCGCAAGATGGATTGAGGAGCTGGCTATTGTTTTCGGTGATAATATTGAGATAAAAACTCTGTCATTGGAGAATCTCTCGAAGGTTGATAATATTGTTACGCACTTCTGTCACATTATAAAGCACGAAAACGAGATGTTTGTAAACGGCAGAAATGAAAAGTTTACAAGTTGGGCTACAGGATCCATAAATGAAATGTTGAATCATATAAAAAAGCCCGAATATGCTGCAGAAAAGATGATTCTCGATGCCGAGCACGGAATGCTGACTCCTATATATTTCTTCAAAACTATCGGTACTACGACCAAAAACGGCACGGTATATGAAGAACGGCTCTTTAAGATGTTCAGAGACCTGCAGAACGGTCAGGATAAATGGTACAGAAATATAGCAGATGTGAAAAAGCAGCTTGCTGAGATTAAGGAAAGGTATCATTATTCAGAGGACTGGAAGAGAGCTACAACAGAGTTTACGCTTGTTTCCGGTGAAACAATAAAGCTGACAGCAGAAGAAATTATGTATATGAGAGCTCTGAACATAAGAGAGACGGGGCACATTAACCGACTTTGCCATTTGCTTGAGGGCGGAATTATAGTCGAGAATGACGGCAGGCTCAGAAAATTTGCTGAAAGGAAGCAGGGCTTTGAGGAGACAAAGCATGCAAGAAAAGATTTCGAGGAGAAAGGCAGCTTTTCTCAGGATGATATAAAGGATGCTCTCAAGAAGAATCTTACAAGAGAGGACCTTATTGCAATATTTGCAACGCTTACAGAGGAGCAGGAGCAGTATTCTGAAGCACTTGTTGAAATGATGAGCACCACAGGCGCAGACCTCGGCAATGAGGTATCGAGGGAGCTTTTCGGAATCAGAAAGTTTACCGAAAAGAATTATATCCCGATTTCTGTTGCTGAGAGCTTTCTTCAGTTCTCTGTTGATAAAAAGGCAGGGGGGAATATAAGGCTTAAAAACAGGTCATTCACCAAGCGCACAACACAGAATGCCAATGCGACGGTATATGTAAGAAGTATTACTGATGTTGCGGCAGAGCACATGCAGGAAATGTCTCTTTATAATGCTATGACGATTCCGATTGAAAACTTTACCCGGGTGTTCAACTATCAGAAGCCAGTTCAGGAGGAATTTGATGCCGAAGGAAATGTGAAGAAGACCACAGGTAACAGCTATAAAGAAATCTTTGAGGCCGTTTACGGTGAAAGAGGCGTTAAATATTTTGAAGATTTCCTCAGGGATATGAACGGCGGTAATCAGACAACGAGCCGTGACTTTATGTCAAAGATGATGAGCATGTATAAGAAAAGCGCTGTCACGGGTTCTCTTTCAGTTGCAGTTCAGCAGCCGTCTGCACTTGTGAGAGCTATGGCTCTTGTTGACCCGAAATACTTTGTTACGAAGCCTTATTCGAAAGAGGATTATCTCGAAATGCTGGAATATTGTCCTGTAGCCGGAATTAAGGAAATCGGCCGTTTTGATACCGGCACGGGACTTACAGCAACAGAGTGGATTCTTGATGAAAGCGGAGGAATTAAGGACAGGGCAGATGCGCTTCTTTCTTATCTTCCCGGGTGGATGGACAGAAGAACGTGGGTTTATATATGGGAAGCGGTTAAAAAGGAAACTACAGACAAAACAAAGCTCAAGGGAGAAGAGCTGCTCACAGAATCCGCAAGGCGTTTCAGGGATGTTATTGATTATACCCAGGTATATGATTCGACTCTTTCAAGAAGTGCATTTATGAGAGACAAGGGCACGGGTGCAAAAATGGCGACTGCCTTCCTTTCAGAGCCGACACTTTCTTATAATATGGTCCGAGATGGTCTTCTGAATGCCAAGAATGACAAGAAGCAGGCAGCAAGAAGTGTTGCAGCTTTTGCGGGAGCTACACTTTTAAATGCAATGCTTAAAACACTTGTCACCGCTCTCAGGCACGATGATGAGGAGACAAACTATTTTGAAGTATATCTTTCCGAGATGCCGCAGAATTTCTTTGAGGATATGATTATTGTGAATAGTCTTCCTGTGGTGAAGGATGTCATCAGCATTTTTAAGGGATATGATGTGAACCGTTCTGATATGACACTTTTTTCGAATGTATATAATGCGTTCAAGGTGATATCAAAAGAGGGTCATATTGCCACCTGGGATGAATGGTTTTCTTTGTTCGGTGCAATAAGTGCTTTCACCGGAATTCCTCTTAATAATGTCGTGAAGGATTTCAATGCTGTTATAAAGACTGTAAAAGGATTGAGTAAGTCTCCCGAATTTTCGTGGGATGTCCTCGGACAGACTATCACAGAAACCTTGTTAGGCAAAGCGGATGATTCCGTAAAAATATACAGAGCAATTCTCAACGGAAACAAGGAAATCGCTGACAGATATCTTATTATTGATGAAAAGAAAGTGCAGGAGTATGTGAATCAGGGATATCCCGAAGCTGATGCACTCAATAAGGCTATGGACAATGCAGAGAATAATTTCCATAATAAGGTTGTTGAAGGGCTTGTGTCGGAGGATATCAGAATAAAGGAAGCTGCAGAGGCACGGCTTGAAGCTGATACCGCAGTTTATGAAGCGCTGCTTGAAGAAATGACGGGCTTGGGCTTTGACAGAAATGATGTTATAAGAGCTGTCGAAAAGTATATCTCTTCTATGGAAGACAAGACTTATGAAAGCTCCGAAAAGAAAGATAAGGCAGTATATACAAATTCTGATCTGATAAGATTTGCCGAAAGCTTCGATTCAGTAAAAAGCAAATCGGTTATTGCGGTGTTTAAGGAGAACGGCAAAGAGGATGGTGACATAAGGACAACTCTCACAGAAGTTTTTAAGCCTCAGTATAAAGAAGCCTGGATTACGGGCAATTATACCGAGATAGAAAAAATCCGAAATTTCCTTGTATCACTTGATGTAGGATATAAGGAGTCCAATTTCAACGAGTGGGAAAAGGAAGCAAATAGTAAAGAATAAATTCTCAAACGCTTGGGAATTTATAAAAAGGTTTTGCAGAAGCGGGGTTTTCGGACCTCGCTTTTGTTATTATATAAGTGAAAGGAAGTGGAACAATGAATTTTGATTTTACGGAAAACACGGTGATAGTTATTCCTTTGATATTCAGAGGGTACAGGCTTGAAGGGGCAGAGAAGGTAAGGTTTCGCTGTCTTTTCAAAAATTCCGATGGGGATTTTCCGTATACTCTTGATATTGAAGAGGATAACAAGGGTGAAGACGGTGAAGACGGCAAATATACAGTAACTCTTGATATGGGAAGATACGGCATAATACCCGGAAGATATGATTTTGACCTTAGCCTTGTGCTTGAGTCGGGAAGTCTTGTGACAATTATGCCTAAGAATGATAACCATATAAACGTCATACCTGCAACTGAGGCACTTTATAAGCCGAACGGAGAAATGTTCTTCGGTGCTGATTATGATATTGAATCAGGTAAAACGGGTGAATGGAATTACCGAAAAAAAGTTTCGGGTGTAGCTGAATGCTGGGGAAAGGTAAGCTTTTTTGTAGAAACTGTCAGCGATTTAGCCGGAAAAGGTATTATGACAATTGCGGTAGGGTATTTGCCGCTTCCTCCCGAATTATTTAAGTCCGCCGAATGCGTGATTTGTATACCTGTTTCACCACAGCATACAGTAAACAGTGCAAGCGTAATATCATCGGAATCTGCGGAAATTATCTTAAATTGCGGCGCAGAAAATGTGTTTGATATTAAGAGTGGTGACGAAGTTGAAATTAACTGTTTTGTCGGCGGATATTGGAAATAGACAGGAGTCAATATTTTATGAGTTATTCTAAAAGAAAGCGGATTGACGTTTATTCAGATATAAACGGGAAGATAAATGATTATGACATTTTGAAAAATGTCCCTACTATTGATGGTGTGCCCGTTCACGGAGATATAACAGAATCCGGAAAATATACAGATGAAACTCCGACAGCCGGAAGTAAAAGGCTGATAACCTCGGGAGCTATAAGAGCTGCTATGGAAAGAGGTGACTTGCAGGGCCCTGAGGGACTTAGTGCTTACGAAATTGCACTTCAGCACGGTTTTGAAGGTACTGTGGAAGAATGGCTTGAAGGTCTTGACGGTAAGGATGGTATTGACGGAAAAGACGGCTATACACCGCAGAAGGGTGTTGACTACTTTGACGGCAAAGACGGTGCAGACGGAAAAGACGGATACACTCCGGTCAAGGGTGTTGATTACTTCGACGGTAAAGACGGATATACCCCGCAGAAGGGTGTTGACTACTTTGACGGCGAGGATGGTGCAGACGGAAAAGACGGATACACTCCGGTCATGGGTGTTGACTACTTCGACGGCAAGGATGGTGCAGACGGAAAGGACGGTGCAGACGGTAAGGACGGATACACCCCGGTCAAAGGCATTGACTACTTCGACGGCAAGGATGGCTATACACCGCAGAAGGGTGTTGACTACTTCGACGGTGAGAAAGGTGCAGACGGAATATCAGTCCAGCACTCCTGGAATGGCACAGTACTTGTTGTTACTTCAGCATCAGGGACGTCTTCTTCTGACTTAAAAGGCGAAAAAGGTGACACAGGTGACGTAGGTCCTACCGGCCCTCAGGGTGTTCAGGGGCTTCAGGGGGAAAAGGGTGACACAGGCCCTCAGGGTGAAAAGGGCGAAACCGGAGCTACCGGTCCGCAGGGGCTTCAGGGACCGCAGGGACCACAGGGGGAAATCGGTCCTCAAGGTGAGACGGGTCCTCAGGGACCTAAGGGCGAAAAAGGCGAATCTTTTGATATTGCTAAAATCTATGATTCTGTTGATGCAATGAAAGCAGGCTATTCAACAGACGGCGTAGGTGTTGGTAAGTTTGTTCTCATAGATACCGGTAATGTAAATGATGAAGACAATGCAAAATTATTCGTTAAGAGCTCGACAGAATATGTATTTATTACTGATTTGTCAGGTGCTCAGGGTATTCAGGGACCTGCAGGTCCCCAGGGTGAAGTGGGGCCTCAGGGACCTAAAGGTGAACAGGGGGTTCAGGGACCGCAGGGGGAACAGGGAATTCAGGGTGAAAAAGGTGATACCGGCCCGATTGGTCCTCAGGGCCCTCAAGGTGAAACCGGTCCTCAGGGACCACAAGGAATACAGGGTCCTCAGGGAGAAAAGGGCGACACTGGTGCCGCGGGTGTTTCTGTGACACACTCTTGGAACGGAACTGTATTAACTGTAACTTCAGCAAGCGGTACAAGTTCTGTTGACCTTAAAGGTGAAACAGGTGAGAAGGGAATACAGGGGGAACAAGGAATCCAGGGTGAAAAAGGTGATACTGGACCGATTGGCCCTCAGGGACCTCAAGGTGAAACCGGTCCTCAGGGTCCGCAGGGAATACAGGGTCCTCAGGGAGAAAAGGGAGACACGTCTTATGATGCCGATACTGTTGACAGTTTACACTTTGTTGTATCTGATACAGTTCCCACGGTTGACAACAGAAGTGTTATTACTTTTGTTATTGAGGAGTGATTAAATGGCAAGTCCAACTTATAGAGCAACAGCCGCTCCGAGTGTTGGTGATAATTGGGAAAATGCTGCTAACATATATGATGGCAATGTAAACTCATACGCAGAGAGATACGCAACGGGTACATCGGCAACACATATAAATGGTTTCGGAATTAGTTTGCCGAGTAATGCAATTGTCTCCTCTATTGAAGTACATTCAAAGCTGTATTCAGCGAATGACGACGGCTATATAGTTGTTTATGTGTGTAGTGACCTTAAGACCTCTCATAGTGAATATATCGCATATAAAACGGTTGTAAATGGTGCATCATTAAATGAACAATATGTTACACAGACTTACACGGCAGAACAGTTAATTGAAGGATTAAACAAAAGGGGTATTCATAACGGTAATCTCGTTGAGTTTCTCAAGAACTTGCGAATTCGTTTTGTTATGGGTGATGCGGGAAATAAACTTCTTACTTTGGGCAAATGCCGTGTTTATGATAACTATGTTGTTGTCAATTATACCATTCCTATTACCTATACCTATGTTGATTATGACGGCACGGTGTTGAAAACGCAAGATGTTGAAGAAGGAACTTCTCCAACGCCACCGAGCAATCCCACAAGACCTGCAACTGCTGAATATGATTATACTTTTAGTGGCTGGAGTTTATCTGGAACAACTTATACAGCACAATATACCGCCACAAAACGAGAATATTTAATAAGAGTATTAATTAGTCCAGAAGAGGGCGGAGAACCCATGCTTCGTGAGTATTTCTGGGAATACGGGACTGAAACTCATTTGGTTGTTGTACCTAATCCCGGTTATAAATTTGTTGGTTGGGATGATGGAACTTTTGGTGAAATTATAGATCTTTACCCAAATGGAACGGGATTTAAAAAGAATATTGTAGTAACCGGAGCAAGAGATTACATTGCATATTTTGAGCCTGTATATGTTACATTCGACAGTATCTTCAATTTCAATAAGTGGAAAACCAACGGCATCACCGCCGGCAATGGTACTATATCAGACATAACTGATACAGGATTTACACTTACTTCAAACAGCGGAGTGAACGAAGGAACAGCTTCTTCCCCTTATTTCCCTGTTGAATATGGAAAGTCTTATAAGATTGACATTGATATTACAACACTTACTCCCACTGGAGGAAGTGACTGGGATATTTACATCTTTTTCTGTGATGAAGACGGCAATTGGATTGATTTCGTTGATGGTGTTTCTAATAGATATTCAGAGGATTTCAATAATACAGAGCGTATATTTACAGCCCCTAACAAGCCTGAGGTTGTGAAAGCTCAAATTCGTTGTGATGCTAACGGCTCAAGCAATGCCGTTTCGTTCAGCAACTTCCGTATATATCCTGCCGAGTGTGAGTATATGAGTACAACTGTAGCCGCAGAGGACAGAAGCAACGCTATTTCGTGGGATATCCCAACACCTGTACGAAACGGCTATGAGTTCATCGGTTGGAATACAGAGCCTGACGGCGGCGGTGATGCTTATACCTCGGCAAGTGCTTTCCCTCCAGATGATTTGACCTTGTATTCACAATGGAAAGCCGTTGATATTTCAAAAATTTATATCGGTGCAAAAAAAGTCACGGCTGTATATATCGGCACTCAAAAAGTTTCTGTTTACTGCGGAACAAAAAAATTATCGTGAGGTGTTAATTATATGAGTTATTCTGATGAAGAGCTGCTTGAAGTTCATGCAAACATAAACGGAAAGATAACCGACTATGACATTCTGAAAAATGTGCCTACTATTGACGGTGTGCCCGTTCACGGTGATATAACAGAATCCGGAAGATATACAGATGAAACTCCGACAGCCGGAAGCAAAAAACTGATAACCTCGGGAGCTATAAGAGCTGCTATGGAAAGAGGGGACTTGCAGGGGCCTGGAGGAAAAGATGGTTTTTCTCCAAGGATTGAAGTTGTTAATATTGGAAGTGGATATAGGGTAAATATTACTGATATTGACGGAACAAAATATTTTGATGTAATAATATGCGGAGATAATACTCCCGGCACCCATACCCACGATGAAAGATATTATACCGAAGCCGAAACCGAGGAGAAGCTCGCAGGAAAGAGCAATGTCGGTCACTCCCACAATGATTTATATTATACGGAAGCGGAAACCGAGAATCTTATAAGAGAGTCTGAAGGGAGAAGTCAGCTTCTTATTCTTGACCTCTCCTCACAGACGGACACGAAGTTTTCCGGAAAGAGTGACACAAATCATACCCACGACGGCAGATACTATACCGAAGCGGAGACTGACAGCCTTCTTTCGGGGAAGAGCGACACCTCACACGCCCACGATGACAGCTATTATAAGAAGGCTGAGACGGACTCCCTTCTCTCGGGAAAGAGCAATACAAGCCATAATCACGACGTCAGATATTACACCGAGGATGAAACGGACACTTTGCTTTCGGGGAAGAGCGACACGTCCCACACTCACGACGGCAGATATTACACTGAGACAGAGACAAATAGCCTTCTTGCAGGAAAAAGCGACAAAAACCACAATCACGACGGCTCATACTGCACGGAAAGCAGGGTGGAGGAACTCATCGGTAACGCCGTAAACGATGCCGAGGGCTATATGCAGGAGCTTGCCTCTCAGCTTTCGGGAAAAAGTGACACGTCCCATACCCACGACGGCAGATACTATACCGAAGCGGAGACTGACAGCCTTCTTTTGGGGAAGAGCGACACGTCCCACGTTCACGATGACAGATATTATAAAAAGAGTGAAACGGATACTCTTCTCTCGGGAAAGAGCAATACGTCCCACACC
>JAZNAI010000138.1:0-2781 GCA_045586465.1 Acutalibacteraceae bacterium
CTTCGGCTTCAATGTAATTGAAATCTGCGGTCATTGCTTCTGCGAAATCGAAAAGGCAATTGAAGAGGCTAAGGCCTGCACAGATAAGCCCACGGCTATTATAATGAAAACCGTCAAGGGTAAGGGCGTTTCCTTTATGGAAAATCAGGTTTCCTGGCACGGAAGCGCTCCCAATGCCGAGCAGTATGCAGCGGCTATGGCAGAGCTTGATGCAGTAATTGAAGAGCTTAATATTTAAGGAGGAAGAAACAATGGCAGACGTAATCAAAACAGCCACAAGAGATGCCTACGGTAAGGCTCTCGCAGAGCTTGGTGAAAAGAATGAAAAGCTTATAGTGCTTGATGCTGACCTTGCGGCAGCTACAAAAACAGGTATGTTCAAAAAGGTCTTCCCCGAAAGATTCTATGACTGCGGTATCGCAGAGGGAAATATGATGGGCATTGCAGCAGGTCTTGCAGCCTCCGGTTATACCGTATTTGCAAGCTCCTTTGCAATGTTTGCAGCAGGAAGAGCCTTCGAGCAGATCAGAAATACAATAGGCTATCCCCATATAAACGTTAAAATCGGTGCTACTCACGCAGGTATCTCCGTAGGTGAAGACGGCGCAAGCCACCAATGCTGCGAGGATATTGCTCTTATGAGAACCATTCCCGGTATGACAATTCTCAATCCTGCAGATGACGTTGAAGCAAGACTTGCGGTTATGGCTGCAGCCGAGCACGACGGTCCCGTATATATGAGATTCGGCAGACTTGCTGTTCCGAGAATTTTTGATGAAAATTATAAGTTCGAAATCGGCAAGGGTGTTTATTTGAACGAAGGCACGGATGTTACTATTATTGCAACGGGTCTTATGGTAGAAAGAGCTATGCAGGCTGTGGAGCTTCTTAAAAATGAAGGTATTTCTGCCGCTCTTATCAATATGGCAACCATTAAGCCCATTGATAAGGATATCGTGCTTGATGCCGCAAAGAAAACCGGCTGCATCGTAACAGCTGAGGAGCACAGCATTATCGGCGGTCTCGGTTCAGCGGTTGCTGAGGTGCTCTCTGAAGCTTACCCCGTACCCGTAACAAGAGTAGGCGTTGAGGACGTATTCGGAAAATCAGGTCCTGCTCTCGAGCTTCTCGAAATCTACGGCCTGAACGCTCAGAATATTGCCGCAAAGGCAAAGAAAGCTATTGAGCTTAAGAAATAAGAGGTGTCCCAAATGTCCTTAATTTATGATGAAGCAAAAAAACTCTATGCAGGAATCGGTATTGATACCGACGAGGCTATAAAGAAGCTCTCAGAGATTTCTCTTTCAATTCATTGCTGGCAGGGTGACGACGTAGGCGGCTTCGAGTCAACCGGAGAGCTTACGGGCGGTATTCAGGCAACGGGAAATTATCCCGGTAAGGCAAGAAATATGGAAGAGCTTATGGCTGATATTGATAAAACTCTTTCTCTTGTGGGCGGTCATCACAGAATCAATCTTCACGCTACCTATGCCGATTACTCCGACGGAGTTGTGTCCCGTGATAAGTTAGAGCCTAAGCACTTTGACAAGTGGATTGACTTTGCAAAGGAGAGAGGACTCGGGCTTGATATTAATCCCACTCTCTTTTCCCATCCCCTTGCCGCTGACGGTCTTACTCTTTCCCATCCCGATGAGAAGGTCACACGCTTCTGGATAGACCATTGCAAGGCTATAAGAAAAATCGGTGCATACATCGGTGAAAAGCTCGGCACTCCCTGACTTAACAATATCTGGATTCCTGACGGCTACAAGGAAACTCCTGCAGACAGAACCTCACCGAGAGCCCGTCTTAAGGCATCCCTTGATGAGATTCTTTCGGTTAAATACGATTCTCGCTATCTCATTGATTCCGTAGAATCCAAGGTGTTCGGCATCGGTGTTGAGTCCTATACCGTAGGTTCACACGAGTTTTATATGAATTATGCCGCAAAGAACGGCTGTCTGTGTCTTCTTGATAACGGTCATTATCATCCGACAGAAAGCGTTGCCGACAAGATTCCCTCAATGCTTCTTTTTGCCGACAAGGTTGCTCTTCACGTAACAAGAGGTGTCCGTTGGGATTCCGACCACGTTGTAGGCTATACTGATGAATTAAAGGAAATTGCAAAGGAAATAGTTATTGCAGGTCCCGAAAAGGTTATAATCGGGCTTGACTATTTCGATGCAAGCATCAACAGAATCGCAGCCTGGGTAATGGGTATCAGAAATATGCAGAAGGCACTTTTGGGTGCAATGCTTACTCCCAATGAAAAGCTCGCCGAGTGTCAGAACAGCGGTAACTTCACTGAAATGTTTGTTCTTTCCGAGGAGGCTAAGTCTTATCCCGTTGGCGCAGTATGGGATAAATTCTGCGAAATAAATAATGTACCTGTCAGATCTGACTGGTTCAAAGAAGTAAAGGAATATGATTATACTGTTCTCGTTGAAAGGAAGTAATTAATATGAATAACGTACTCGAACTCAAGGCTGTCGCAAAGTTTGTTGACACCTGCAATCAGTCCTGGCTTAAGGGCTGGAACGAAAGAAACGGCGGTAATATGTCCTACAGAATGAAGGAAGAGGAGGTTGAAGCTATTAAGCACCTTCTTTCCGATAAGAGCGAATGGAAGAGCATCGGCATCACCGTCAATAATCTTGCTAATGAATATTTCACCGTAACGGGCAGCGGCAAGTTCTATATGAACGTAAAGAATGAGCCTGAAAACAATATCTGCATCGTAAAGATTGACGAAAAGGGTGAAAATTACAAAATCGTATGGGG
>JAZNAI010000139.1:0-2015 GCA_045586465.1 Acutalibacteraceae bacterium
GAATATCTCCGCTATAATCATATAGGCAGAATGTACTGTCCCTCCTGCGGAAAGAAATCTCCCGAAAGAGACTATCTCTGTACCGCAGTTGACCGTGAAAACTCAACATTTACGGTATCTCTCAAGGGCAAGGAGCATACCTTTAACCTTATTAACGACAACATTGTAAACATCTTCAATTTTACGGGTGCAATTGCAATTCTTTCGGAAATCGGCCTTAGTGTCTCTCAGATTGAAAAGGGCTTTTCACAGTCCGAAATCGTAAAGTCCCGTTTCGACACCTTAAAGGCAGGAAAGCTTGACGTAACCTTTATTATGGCAAAGGGTCAGAATCCCATCGCCTGTGCAAGATGCTTCAGCTATGCCGCATCAATAGAGAAGGAAAACAAGCTTCTTCTTATTGATATTGACGACCTTCACGACAATATAAACGAAAGCGAAAGCACCTGCTGGCTTTACGACTGCGACTATTCCTATCTTGCTGATGACAGCATCAGCGAAATTATTTTCACGGGTCCCCGTTGCCGTGACCAGCTGCTGAGAGCTGTTCTTGCAGGCGTGGATAAGAATAAAATTATTCTTGAGCCCGACGTTTCAAAGGCAGTAGGTCTTATCGATACCGAAAAGTACACGGATGTTATCGTGCTTTACGAGTTATACCGTCAGCCCGATGCGGACAAAATGAAAATTCAGCTTAAAAGCTTAGGGGAGGGAACAAAATAATGAAAATCGAGCTTCTTTTTCCCGAGGTGTGCGGTCTTTACGGAGACGCACAGAATTACGAATATCTTAAAAAGAGCCTTCCCGATGCGGAATTTATTGTAACTGATTTTCTCTCAACGCCTTATTTCTTCGAAAATGACCCCGATATCATCTGTATCGGCTCAATGAGTGAGGAAATGCAGAGAAAGGTTCTCGATAAATTCAGACCCCGTAAGGACAGAATAAACGAGCTTATTGAAAAGGGCACGGTTATTCTTGCAACGGGTAATGCCGCTGAGCTTTTCTGTGAAAAAATAGAATATATCACAGAGAAAAAAGAGACAGAAGGTCTCGGTGTGTTCCCCCTTACCGCAAAAACAGACCTTTTCAAGAGATATAACGGCAAGGTATTGGGAGAGTGCGACGGTATTGAAATCGTCGGCTTCCGTGCACAGTTCAGCTTTATTTACGGCGACAATTCCGACTGTTATTTTCTTAAGATGATAAGAGGAGACGGTATTAACACCGAAAGCAGGTATGAGGGTATGAGAAAGAATAATCTTATGTGTACCACCTGTCTCGGGCCTATTCTCGTACTGAATCCTCTGTTTACGGAATATATAATCTCCCTTGCAGGCGGAAGTGAAAAAGCCGCCTTCAGAGAAGAGGCAATATCCGCTTACGAAAAGAGACTTGCTGAATTCCGTGATCCCAGGATAAAGTTTTAATTAAAGAAAAAAGCCATCGGTTTTCCGATGGCTCTCTTTTTGTCTTTATTTGAGGTCTCTTGCCTTCTTGAGCTTTTCCTCAAGCTCGATAACCGCTTCAAGGTCACCGTCGGAGGCTGCAAGGGAGGCTTCCTTTCTTCTTGCAAGAAGCTCTGCATACATCTGCTCCTTCTTCTTTCCGTGAAGGTCGTAGAAGAGCATGGGGATAATTCCGAGAGTTCCCGTTGCGGCAGGAACTATGGTGAACATTGCGAAAAGATAGAATTTAACGTAGTCAGGCTGCTCCTCGCCCTTTGTGTAAGCGTTCTGATCGTAGCCGACCATCTTCTTGAGGGCAGTCGTAACAACACCGCTGACTGAGCCTGAAAGCTTTGCGGCAAGACCCTTTGCAACGGATGTCATAGCTTCTGTTCTGTAGCCGTTCTTCCATTCGCAGTAGTCCATGGATTCGTTGTAAAGCTCTGTTCCGATAACAGACATAAGTCCGTAGAATATTGTCCAGATAAGCTCCCAGAGTGCCATTGCGAAGAACATGGGAAGCTTCTTTCTGTAAAGGCCGCCCTTGAAGGTCTTGGGGTTGAAGCC
>JAZNAI010000140.1:0-26703 GCA_045586465.1 Acutalibacteraceae bacterium
AAATCCTTTTAAATATGTAATTAATACATATATATAAATACATATATAAAAACTAAATCCCCTGTATCGTGAGATACAAGGGATTTTTTGTTGTGCTGTTTTCTTATGAGAGGAAAGCCTGTTCGGCACCCAATTCAACGGATGTGAACTTACAGTAGAAATCGAGGGGAACCGGCTGTTCGCATGCTTCGTATATTCCGAATATTTTGTTGGCCTCAAAGCCTGATCCGAGGACACTTGCAATGATGTCAAGGTCTGCCTGAACTCTGCAGAAAACGGGCTTAGTAGGAACTGTGGCGGCAGCAACTGCAATTGTGGGTTTTGTATACTGTTTCATTTCTCGTCCTCCTTAAGCCATAATTGATTTTAACAGATTAACTATTCTTTCAAGCATAGACTGAATCATGTTAAGTAATTTAGTGAAGTTTTCTGTAATCTGCTCAATGAAGTCCTTTTCTTCCTCTGTACCTGTGTCACCATCAGGAGTTGTTTCAGGTTCTTCGGGGGTGGGGAAGGCTTCTGTATAAGGTATATCTGTAGGCCATGAACCGCCCTCGTCAGGTGTTTCAACGGGAAGATTAGGTTCAACTTCTTCAGCAGGGGCTGCCATCATCATTCTGATTCTGGGCATTGCAAACATCATCTGAGGCTGTATTGCATGACCGCTTACTAATTTGATGTTATTTACAGCAAGTAAGCCTGAACCATTGTTCTGAATAGTAATAGTACCGTCTTCTGCTATAAAATCAGTAATGTCATAGTACATTTCAGTGTTGCTGTTAACAGGGAATTCGCTTGTGCCGAATTTTGCAACAGGATTGCCGCTTACAGCACGAAGGCTTACCATAACTCTTTCATATCCTTGAGGTGCTGTAAATGCTACAGCATCGTTGCCTTTAGCAAGATAAACTTCGTTTGCAGGACCATTCTTTTTATAATCGGCAAATTCAGTTGCATCGCTGCCGTCACCTACAATATAACCGACAAAGCCTGTTTCGTTGCCGTTTATTATATCATCTGTGCTTACAAGAGAATTGATAACATTATAGTACTCTGAACCCTGTTCAGTCTGAACATATTCTGTTTCGTTATCACCGAGGGGCTTATAGATTCTGTAGCCGTCAAAGTAGTTAGTAAGGGGCTTTGCTGCGGTTGCTGTTGCACCTCTTAAACCAAAGGTTGCCATACCGCCGCTTGCACCTTCAACACCTGTACCGCCGTTAAGAACAGAGTTTTCGTCACAGAAAATGACTTCAATATCCTCATCAAGGAGATATTCCATCTCAGCAAACTGAAGGATTGCTTCCTTTGCTTCTTCTGTAATGTCTCTTGAGAAGAAGGTCATATCTTCATTTGTGAATCTTTCAAGAGCATAGGTTCTGTTGTTTACAATTGTGGAAAGGTAAACAGATGTAACCTCAGCTGTATATGTTCCGTAACCGTTTGCGTTTTCGTGATGAACGATGGGAACCTGATTAATCTGTGTTACATCTTTAAGCTCGGCGCTGTCGGTAAAGTATGTGTCAACAATATATGCTTTTTCAACACTTGTGCCGTTTTTGATTGTAACAATGTAAATACCGGTTTCCTTACCGCATGAGGCAACAATATCAACAGCTTCACCTGTGTAGTTGAAGGAGATTGTTTCACTTCTCATTGTGTCAGAGCTTACCTGAGAGGTGTATGCCGAACCGTAAGAGTATGTGCTTGTGTCTCCAAGATAATTAGAGTCATAACCGTAAACTGTATCTTTGCCTGTAAGGGTCTGATATAAGTCAGTCTTCTTTTCACCGGCTACGCTCCAACCTGCATATCCCTTGTCGCTGCTTGAAATGTTAGTTTCAATAAATTCTTCAAAGTAAACGTTTGAGGCAGGCTTAATGTTTATTTTGAACCAGTCATAAGTACCGTTATCTCGCTGAATGAGACAGTAACCGGAGCTGTGGTCGTAACCTGAGTTTTCATCAGTAGGTGAAATTGAAGGCTTAAGACCGTAAACGAGGTCATACCAGTTGTTTGTAACATTCATTGAAACATTGTCAGCAACAAGATGTCCTACATATTCGATTTCACCTGTTTCCTGATTGCGCTGTGCTGTGGGCTGCTGGCTGATTGACTTTAAAGTACCGTTAACATCTGTGTCAAGCATACCGATGCCATAGTCAAGCACGTAGGTGTATTCGGGAATTGTGAAGTTCTCCTGAGGATAGAACTTAAGGGGAGATTGCTTGTTAAGGAAATTCTGATTCTGATAAATAGCCGTGTTTTCATGAACTGTGATATTTTCATTGTTGAATTCATAGTTCGGGTTTGCGAGAAGTCCGGAAATCTCAATAATCAGCTTTTTGCCGTTATGTGCAGAATCAACATAGTTTGTTGTATAATCAAAGCCTGTAGCAGTGATTGTTTTTTCTGTTTTGATTTTTTCTTTGTCGACAGTAACGCTGCTTGTTTCGACAGGGGCTTTGAATGCAATTCTGTCAAGTCCGTCTGCAAATGAATCTGCCGTATATGTTTTAATATTTGTTTTCTCTACTTCTGAAGTATAAAAAACATCAGCAATCTGTTCACGGATAATTGAGGAAGTATTCAGCTTTGCAAGGGCATTAGTGCTGTTTGAAGTAACCGACTTGTAGACGTTGGCAACAAAGTTATCGACCGCAGTTGATGATTCATATTTCTGTACTAATAATGAGAAATCTGTGGGTTTTACATTCTTTTCTCCGGGTTCATTCAGGCTATTTGAAAACAGGTAGTCAGATGAAATGTATTCCAATGCTTTACCTTGATTTTCATTATATGCCTCAGGTTCACAAACTTGCACAGTGTAAACATAAGCACCAAATTGTGTCTTAAGCGCCTTGGCTCCGGTTATTGCATCATTTATGCTTGTTTCCGAGAGCCCGGTGCCATCCGTAAGCATAATGATACATACGCTTCTGTTTCCGTCTGCAAAATACGTTGAATCAGACTTTGCTATGATTTGTGATGCCATATTAAAGCCGATAACAGGCTGAGCAGAGCTTTGTGCGTTTTCTGTTGTGATTCCATTTATGATATTTTTTACGGTGCTGAACTGAGTTTTTCCATAAAATGCGTGTGAATAATGGTCTGCAGTGATGCCATTATTTGGATATTTTCTTAGGTTAGCATCATAAGTTGTGTATATACCGCTACCGTCACAGTTGCCTGAAAACTGCATAACTGCAATACGGTGTTCAAGATCGGATTTTGTTGCGTTTTCTTCAATGTTCCATACAAGGCGGTTTGCTGCAATCTGCATGTTGCTCAGTCTTGCGGAATTACCACGCCATTCGTAACAAACACCGCTAAAAACAACTCTGCCGTTTAATTCACCTTTACCACCATCCCAGCCTTTGCCTCCAATTCTCATAGCCTGGGCATAGGTGGTTTCTTCTGTTGTCCATGTGCCGTATGTATTGTCGCTATTCGGATGGAAATAATAATTTACACCAGTATTAGGATGTGTGTACCATAGATAAACTTTCTGGTAGTAAGTATAGTTAGCCCAATTATCATTTCTGCCATCACCTTGAACCTTGCAATTAACTTTACACATTACACCATCTTCATGCTGTACCCACATGTTGCCGCCTTTGTATTCTCCCCATGTGCTACTATTTGAGTTTTTGTTTGTTATTGATCCGGCATCGGTTGTTCCTGCAGCAGCTTCAAGGTCAAATGCGTTGTGTCTGTGGAAGCCGTCAAATTCATTGTCGCTGTCGTCAGATAATGAAGTGTTAGTTGAGTTATCAATTGCAATAATGAAATCTGTGGGACGCTCTGCAACGGTCTGATACTGAACAGGTGATGTTGCATAGGTTTCAAGTTTTACTGTGTATGTGCCGTCTGCCTGAAGCTCAGCATTCATATCGGTAAATACACGAGTGTCAGCTGTGCTTGAATATGGATCATTTACCTTCTTGTATATGTTGAACATTCCGTATTTGTATTGCTCTGCGGAAAGGGTGCCATATACATTACCGGAATTAGGATCGTTACCTTCTGTAAGAGCATCCGAATGGAATGTACCTTTAACTTCTTTTTCACCATTGTAAACAGGTAAATAGGCTGTTATTCCATGTGCTGAGTACTGTTTGTTGTATGCAGCAGTAACACCGGGAATTGTATCATCATTACACCAGAGAAATTTTTCACCGCATGCTATGTAGAATTTTCCGTCTTCTGGTCCCTGAATTGCAATTGTTGCATCTCCTGCCGATGACATTGAAAATACTCTTTTGTTGAAAGTCAGATAAGAGTTTTTGTTGTAATAGAAATCCCTGTTTTTGAACTGATATGTGCCATTGCTGCCAATGAGATTCCATCTGATTGATTTCTGACTGTCATCAGTTTCGTTAAGGTAAATAACGTCAAAGGTACTATTGTCTTCAGTAATCGTACCTGTTGAATAATTTGTAATGGGGTAGCCGATTATACCAATTGTGTCACCGGTGTTTAAGAAATCATCCTGTTTCGGCAGCTTGTTCTTTCCGTAACCGCCGAAAGAATCAAGAGCGTAAAGAATATTTTTCTGAGTAACAGGGTCTTTTTCTTCAGATTCGAAAACAACAATATATTCACTGTCATTACCATGTATCTGTGAAAGATCCGTCACCTTTTTGTAGTAGACAGAGGAAACCTCTTCGGCAGGGCGCTCTTCACCCATAATTGCATACTGGTCAATTTTCCATATAACATCAATAGGTTCGGTGCAAACATTGTTTGAAGTCTTACCGTTATAGTTCCATGCGGCACCTTCGCCGAACATATAAAGGTAGTCATTCATAACGCAAAGAGCTTCACCCATATAAAGCATATCCTTGTTATTTACACCTTTTTTTGTGTCTACACCGAATTGTGTAACGGAGTTTACAAGATGACAATTTCTGTTTCTGCCGTTTACTGTAAGAGGTTCTGTGCCGGGAGCGTTGATGTCAATGTCTGCAATTGCAAGAATTCGAGCATGTGTACTGCCTGAATTTCTGTCCCATGAACGGCTGATGTAAATTCTTCCCTTATCAACCATAGCATATTGTATTTTGTCAAGGTCATTATTAAGGGCAATAACATAAGTAGGATTTCCCTGACAACCGACACCTTCATACTTTGAGTTGGGCGTAAAATCTTTAGCTTCTGCGTATGCTGAAACTGAAAGGTCTGTGATGTTGAATTCTCGATTGCCCGATAAATCATCCTGGTCAAAACGGAAACTGTAAATACCGGTATAGCTTCCGTCGGTGTTCTGTGTTGTAGGCCATCCGCTGTCTGCGCCTTCAGGTTTAAGGCCTGCAGTAAATATCATTTCGTAATGATATCTGCCGTCACCAAGTGAAGTTACCTTTGAAGACTTCGACTGCTTTACATTACAGTGCGTTCCTACAGGAGACCAAATATATATATCTGAAAGGCTATTGTCTGAAATAAACTCAATTTTGTACTTTTGGCCTTCTGTTAAATAAAATGAACCAACATTATTTCCTGAAGTTATTTCCAGTCTCTTGCTGGCATCTGTTTCATCTGTTGTAACACTTCCTCGAATTTCTGCATTAGCACCATCATGAATAAGTGCTGTAAATGTCATTGAGGTGTTTGCTGTTTCTTTTTTTACGGTTTGCTGTGATGTGTTGTTAATTTTAAGAAGGTTGAAATTTTTAGAAAGATAGTACCATTCTTCAGCAGAAGAGTTACCAGCAAGTTTATATCCTAAAAGCAAACTATTGTATTTTTCATTTGCTTTTGCGTAGTAATTATAGTCTTCTGTGTTGCCGTCATAATAAAAATTACCGGTCCAAAGTACACCTTCATCGTAACAACAGAACGATGTGGCTGCACTGCCAATATCGCTACCGCCATTAAGCTCACCGGAACAGTCAATGCTGTCTCTAAGTCTGATGGTTTTGACAGTATTAGGTTCAACATCCATTTCGGAGAGAGGGACATAGCTTATCTTTGAGCCAGAATCTGCATAATAAAAGTTGTACTCCGATGCTGCAATACCACCACCGTGTGATTTGTTTACAGTTCCATCTGCATTTTGAATTTTGAAAAGAGCAACAAACTTGGTTGTTACGGCATCAAGTGCATATATGACAGAGGAATCAACTTCATCGGCATCATAAGCAGAAATAAGGATCCATTCCTTTGCTTTCCAATAAGTCATACCCTGAGGTGTATAATTGTCTTTCTGTGCGAGACCGGGAATAACAAAATTTGTAGACTGATTTGTTGCTCTGCCTGACAAATACTTATTGCGATATTCTTCATATTTTGCAGCATAGTCAGAAACAACTCTTTGCTGAGTTATACCGCCGATTTCAATGTTTTCTGCAGCATCAGCCTCAACGCCGAACAGGGAGAGATCTGCACCGGGGATTATTACCACGGAGAAAATCATCAACGCTGAAAGCACTAAGGCTAAAATTCGTTTACTTGTTTTCATTGCTTTTTTACCTCCTGAAAACCTGAATCTTTACAATTCATTTCTTCAATGAAATTTTTACAAAGTCTGCTGTATTCCTGAGCCTTTTTGCATGCATACTCGGGAATACCGTGGAATTCACCCGTTTCGGCAAGGGTTACCGCCGCACACACGTCACAAATTTTAACGTAGGGGCAGGTTTTACATTCCTTCGGGAGAATTATATTTTCACGGGCACGGTGAATTTCTTCCCACGCCTCGTCAAAATCCGAAATTTGTACTGTCGGTACGTTCATCATACCGCAGGGCCTCATTTCGCCGTCATAGGTCACCCAGAAGGTGGATAGCCCTGCACGGCATTTAATTTTTTCTCCGCAGTCGGAAATATCCGTCGGGGGAGAGTAGTCCTCTTTACCGAGGGCGTATTTCAGCATATTCTCGTCACCTAAAAGGCGCCGTTGCCACAAAAAGTGCTCTCTTGCCGCTTCACCCGGGGGAAGCCTTACGGGCTCACCTGAGCACCTCACGGGCGGATACATATAGGTCACGGGCTGAATTCTGTACCCGTGCTCCTTTGCGAAGCTCTGCACCCTTTCGCAGTCCCCGAAATTCTGGGGAGTCACGGAAAAGTTTAGCTTCACGGGAATTTCTGCCTCCCGTAGTTTTTTTAGTGCTGTCATCACCTTGTCGAAGGCTTTTTTGTCACCGCACAGCGCTTCATAGGTTTCTTCCGAAGCACCGTAAAGAGTGATATTAAGCCGTGACGGGGGATGATTTTTGAAAAGCTCTATCTTTTTGTCATCAATCAGCACACCGTTGGTGTTTACGGAGACCACCATACCCGCTTTTTTGCAGGCAAGGTAAATTTCGTCAAAATCCTGCCGTAAAAGGGGCTCTCCGCCCGTCAGCAGAACTGTGAACAATCCCCGCTCTTTAGCTTTGTCAATAAGCTTTAACCACCAGGCTGTGTCCTTCTCACGGGAAAGTGCCTCTTTGTCATTCTCCCGTTTGTGTATGTAACACATCTTACAGTCAAGGGGACAGCGGCTCGTCAGCTCAAATGACCCTGCAAGGGGTGTGCCGTTTTTGTCAGCATTAAAAAACATACGGTTCAGCAGGATGTCGTAATCAATGGTCACACTGTCACTCCTGTCCGTAGTTGTATTCAGTTTTATATATTCAGCTCCCTTTCAAGCACCTTTACCGCATCCTCATCAGGGGTGCAGGAAAGAAGCAGCACGGGAACGGAATTTATCAGCTTAATAAGCAGGTCTACACATTTTCTCTGCTCGTCCGGTGCGGTGAAATCGAGGTGAATGTTCTTCATAAGCTCGGTTACAGCCAAAGCGCCCGAAAGCCTCTGCACGGAGTTTGTCTCAGCTTGTCTGAGAAGCACAACCGCTTTTAACGGCACCGTTTTGTTTTTGCATATACCGCTTGTGCCGCAGAAGGGAACACCCGAGGCAAGCACAGAATTTTCTTCAACGATAACTCCGGTTTTGTCACCGTTTACAATGTCCGCATTACGGTATTTTTTCCACAGATCTGCCTGAGTGCTTTTTCCCGTGCCCGAGGGTGCTGTGAAAATTATGCCCTGACCGCCGTAATCAATAAATGAAGCGTGAAACAGAAGCACGTTTTCAGTCAGCATAAGCTGAGGGAAGGCAACCGTCGTCCAGAAATATCTGTCACCGAGAAGCACGTTTGCATTGCGCTCAATAACCGAAGTCTTGCTGTGACGGGCGGAAATGTTACTGTATACCGTAACAGAGCCCTCATCAGTTCCCATTTTTGCATATCTCGAAAGAATGTTGCCCTTGGGAAGCACCGCAATGCCGTTGCTGTTGAAATGGAGAGCTTCGTCGGGATAAGAAATGACATCTGCTGTGTTTACCGTAATGTTTATGTCACAGTCACACGCCGTCTCTGAAGAAAACTCCCTGAGAAACGGATTTCCCGGCAGAACGGGCGAAGAAATGCGGATATTTCTGTTACAGATGTTGTAAAAAATTTCCATAAAAGTATATATTCCTACATATTAGTAAAAATATTATATTACTTTACACTACTGTTGTCAACAACTATCTCTTGTGAATTTTGTGCTTTTTCAGATGATTTGTGTTGAGAATTGCAAAAAAGTGTGTTATTATACCTACGGGGTGATTTTATGAACAGTGAAAAATTTTGCCTGAAGGACGGATTTGTGCTCCGGGAAATCGCCGGGGAGTTCCTTGCCGTGCCCGTGAATTCCGTTGAAAATTCCTCTCAGCTTATAGTTCTTAATCCCGTAAGCGCAGAGATATGGAAAATGCTCGGAGAGGAGAAATCCTTGTCGGAATTGGTAGACGGAATCACGTCCGAATTTGCCGTTTCCCGTGAAGAGGCGGAAGAGGATATCGTTGCTTTTCTTGAACAGCTGAAGGACTTAAAGTTTTTAAGATAGAAAGCAAAAAATTGATATATTAAAATTTTTGATATTCAATAAAATACACATAATAATGCGGAAATGTTAAGCTCAAAAAATAATTTTCCGCAAAATTATGCTATTATAAAAATTATGATTCAGAGGTATAAAAATGCTTGAAAGAAATGTAAATCTTGAGGGGGCAAGTGTCCTTGTAACGGGTGCTGCAGGCTTTGTCGGATACCATCTTGTTCTCGAACTTTTAGAGACCGTTCCCGGAATAAAAATAGTCGGTCTTGATAATATGAATGACTATTATGATGTATCAATAAAGGAATTCCGTCTCGGTGAAATTGACAAAAAAATCAAAGAAAAAAGCGGTGCTGCATGGGAATTTATCAGAGGCGATATTTCCGATAAGGCACTTGTTGACTCCTGCTTTCAAAAATACGGCTTTGACGTAGTTGTGAATCTGGCGGCTCAGGCAGGTGTCAGATATTCAATCACAAATCCCGATGCATATATCAAGAGTAATATTATCGGCTTTTACAATATTCTTGAAGCCTGCAGAAATTTCCCCGTAAAGCATCTTGTATATGCGAGCTCCTCAAGTGTTTACGGCACCAATAAAAAGATTCCCTACAGCACGGAGGACAAGGTTGATAACCCCGTGAGCCTTTATGCCGCAACAAAAAAAAGCAATGAGCTGTTTGCCCATTCGTATTCAAAGCTTTATAACATTCCCTCAACCGGTCTTCGCTTCTTTACCGTTTACGGCCCTGCAGGAAGACCCGATATGGCATATTTCGGTTTTACAAACAAGCTGATAAATAACGAGGATATCGAGATCTTTAATTTCGGTAACTGCAAGCGTGACTTTACTTACGTTGATGATATTGTTGAGGGTGTTAAGCGCATTATGATGTGTGCTCCCGAAAAAGAGACGGGGGATGATGGTCTTCCCGTGCCTCCTTACAGGGTTTATAATATCGGAAATTCAAGCCCCGAAAACCTTCTTGATTTTGTGGATATTCTTCAGCAGGAGCTCGTTTCTGCGGGAGTGCTTCCTTCTGATTATGATTTTGAGTCTCACAAAAAGCTTGTGCCTATGCAGCCGGGTGACGTTCCCGTAACCTATGCCGATACAAGCGCCCTTGAAAGAGATTTCGGATTCAGACCCTCTACCTCCCTTCGTGAGGGACTCAGACGCTTTGCGCTGTGGTACAAGGATTTCTATATGTAAAATTTATGTTAACAATCTGTGGCTGACCGTCAGGTCAGCTTTTTTTGTATATTAATGTATTTTATATGTGCGTATTGACTTTTAATAATTTTTGTTATAAACTATTTATAATTGCGGATTAATGTCGGGAGGTGTCGCGGATGAACGATATTCATTGTCATATTTTGTACGGTCTTGACGATGGTGCAGTCAGCCTTGAGGAATCGCTTGAAATGGCAAGGCTTGCCCGTTCAGGCGGCACAAAAAGAATTGTCGTAACACCGCACAGCAACGTTACCGGCTCATATCGCAATATGTGGTGCCGAGAGTTTGAAGATATGCTTGAGCGGCTTAATGAAGGTCTCTGTGAAAAAAATGTTGATATAAAGCTTTTTCCGGGACAGGAAATTTTCTGCGGTGAAAATTTTATGAATCTGCTTCGTGACGGCAAGCTGATAACTCTCAATAAGTCCAGATATCCGTTGGTTGAATTTGATTTTTATGAGCATTCCGCATCCGTATATATGAAACTTAAGAAAATTGTGGCCGAAGGGTATGTGCCCATTGTTGCGCATCCTGAAAGATATGCTTTTTTCTGCGAGGATGAGGCGGCTGCGGCAAAGCTTAAATCTATGGGCTGTCTTCTGCAGGTGAATAAGGGAAGTCTTCAGGGAAATTTCGGCAGAAGCGCTTATAAGGCTGCCGGATTCCTTCTTGATAATTCTTTTGCGGACTTTGTTGCAAGCGATGCTCACAGTCCTTATATGAGAACTCCGTTTCTTGCCGAAGCCTTTGAGTTTGTTGCGGAGACGTATTCTTATGATTATGCGAATCTGCTGTTTTCAGAGAATCCGAGGTCGGTAATTGAAAACAGAGAAATATTACACATTTAGTTTTTTGGGGTGAAAATTATGATGAAATTTTACAGAATTGCCGTTATTGTGCTTTTTCTTGCAGTAAGCGGTGTTTTTCTGTATACGTATATAACTGAGCGAATGACGGTTGATACTACTTTTCCGGTTATAACGCTTGAGGATGCTGTGCTTGAGCTCAGCGTAAATGCAGAAGATAAGGATTTTCTTGACGGTGTTACCGCTTTTGATGAAAAGGACGGAAACATAACGGACAGAATTATTGTTGAATCGGTATCAAAATTTATAAAGCCCGGTATCTGTAAGGTTACGTATGCAGTTTGTGATGAAGATAATCACGTTGCAACGGCTGTAAGAAAGGTTAAATATACGGATTATTCTTCTCCCCGTTATTCATTGACGGAATCTCCCTGTTATTCCGTGTATGAGGCTGTTAATATCAAGAATGCTCTTACGGTTACAGACTGCTTTGACGGAAAGCTTGACGGAAGCATGATTCTTACTTCAAATGATTACGCAACCGCAACCGAGGGCGTTTTCAATATTGATGTTACCGTAACAAACAGCATGGGTGATACATCCGTACTTACCTTCCCTCTGATAGTTGAAAACAGAAGTCTTTCCGCCCCTGAAATAGAGCTTTCTCAGTATCTGCTCTATGTTGACAAGGGAGAAGAGATCGACCCTGAGGATTATCTTGTTTCTGCAATTGATTATAAGGAGAGGGATGTGCTCAGAAAGGTTACTGTGGATACCAATCTGAATGTCAACAAAGAAGGCACTTACATAGTGCATTATTATGCTGAGGATGACAGAGGAGAAAGAGGCCACAGCATTATGATTGTTATGGTGGGAAAAGAGAAATGATGAAGAATAAGAGAATTTCATTTGAAATACATTCGGTGCTCAAGGACCTTATAAAAAATTGCTGGATTGTTGTTCTTGTGGTTCTTGCCTGCCGAATGGGAGTTTATGTCGCCGAGCATTACGTATATGAGCCTGAGTACACAGCATCGGCAACAATGGTTGTCTCTGCGAAGGGGTCCGGCTCTGCAACATATTCTAATTTTTCCGTGTCTGCAGATCTTGCTGAAATTTTCGCAAACGTATTTACCGATCCCATAATAAAAACCAGAGCAAGCGAGCAGATCGGCAGAGGCTTTAACGGCAGAATCAGCACCTCTGTAAAGCAGGGAACCAACTTTATAACGCTCAGTGTAACAAGCGCAAGTCCGCAGAATTCCTATGAGCTTCTCAATGCTGTACTTAAGGTGTACCCGTCTGTAGCGGATTATATTTTTTCCAATGCAACGGTAATGGTGCTTAAGGCTCCGTCGGTGCCCAAGGGTGCATCAAACAGTATTTCATCGGATGATAAGAGCCTTTTTTATTCCGGTGCGGCAATTATTGCGGCTTTTATAATTGTCGTGATTTCCGTGTTGAGAGATACTGTTAAGGATGAGGAGGATTTCACCGAAAAGGTTGATGCAAAGCTTATAAGCACGGTTATGCACGAAAGAAAGCATCATACGCTGAAATCAATTCTTAAGAAAAAAAAGCAGTCTCTCAGAATTCATTCCAACGCCTTCGTAAGCTTTTCGTTTGTTGAGAACTTCCATAAAATTTCTGCAAAGCTTGAATTTATGAACAGCCGCAACGGTGATAAGATTTTTGTTGTGTCAAGTATTGCTGAAAATGAAGGAAAGTCTACGGTGGCAACAAATATTGCGCTGTCTCTTGCGGAAAAGGGCAAAAAGGTCCTTCTGCTTGATTTTGACTTCAAAAAGCCTGCACTTTATAAAATTTTTGATTTTGAATATGCTCCTCAGTTTGAAATGGGAGAATATCTTGACAATCCCGAAGCAGGAAGAATCAGATTCAGAAAGTTCAGGGACACATCTCTTTTCCTTGCCGTCAGCACAAAGCCTCACAAGGAAAGCACTTCGTGGGTCGAGAGCGGCAAGCTTGAAAAATTTGTTGCAGCCGTTTCCGATATGGTTGACTTTGTCATTATTGATACTGCTCCCGTTACGGCAGATGCATCTACGGTTGCAATTTCAAAATTCGCAGACAAGCTTCTTATGGTTGTCAGAACCGATACCGTAAAAACAGAGCTTATAAACAAAACAATTTCAACTCTCAGGGATTCGGGGGTTTCACTTGCGGGATGTATTCTCAATGACGTTCACGGGGAACTGCTTCCCTTTGATCTCTTCGGAGCAGATGAAACAGGCTCCTATTACAAGAACAAGTCAAAGTACGGAAAGTACGGAGGCTATTATAAGTACGGCAAATACGGAAGGTACGGAAGATACGGAAGATACGGCAGGTATTCCGGATATTACCATTCATCTTCTGATTCCCGTGAGGCCGATAACAATCAGGAAAGAAAATAAACCGAAGGAATGAAATTATCCTAATGAGCAATACAGAAAACAAAAATGATGTATTAAGCACAAAGCATATTGCAATATATTTTTCGGACTTTCTCAAGGGTGCGGCAAAGCTTTGGTGGCTGTGTGTTATTCTTGCGGTCCTTATAGGCGGCTTCAGATACGTTAGTGATTACAGAAGCTATGTGCCCATGTACCGCTCCTCCGCCACCTTTACTGTCACCTCCCAGAATTCCCAGTCAACAATAAGCGGTATTTCATCATATTCGTTTTATTATGATGCATCAGCAACCTCTCAGCTGACAGAAACCTTCCCGTACATTCTTCAGTGCAATATTCTTCAGGATGCAATAATAAATGATCTGGATATCGATTATATGCCGGCTTCTCTCAGTGCATCCTTTGTCCCGGGCACAAATCTTTTCACTCTTACTGCGTCGGGAAAGGATCCTCAGACAGTATACGATGTTCTTATCACCGCAATAGAGAATTATCCCGATGCTGCAAAATACGTTGTGGGTAACGTGAGATTTGATATGATTGAAACTCCGGTGGTTGCAACATCACCATACAATAAATCAAACTATGTTACCAATGCAGCGGAGGGAGCCGTAATAGGTCTTGCAATCGGCATTTGCTTTATACTTCTTTATGCTTTTATGAGAAGAACGATAAAGACAAACGATGACATTAAGCGTGAACTCAATCTTACGTCATTCGGCACGGTTCCCGTTGTGAGATTCCGAAAATACGTTAAGCCTGAGGACAGAAAGGTTCTCTTTACCAATGAAAAAATTTCATCTGAATTCCTTGAGTCCTTCCGTGTTATCAGAAATATTTTTATAAATCAGGCCGGCGATAAAAAGGTTTTTCTTGTAACAAGCACTGCTCCCGGAGAAGGCAAAACAACAACAAGCGTTAATTTTGCACTGTCACTTGTTCCGCTCGGAAAAAAGATTCTTCTTATTGATGCTGACCTGCATCACCCCAGCGTTATGGATTCTCTTGCTATAGCAGAGGACAGCGAGGATGTCACTTTGTGCTCCTCTGTTGAAACGAACGGAACCGTATTTTCCGTCAGAGGCTCAGAAAAGCTCGGACTTGATATTATGACTATTGAGCCTGCTGACAACAAAAATCCCTTTGAAAATATAAGGGAGCTTAAGGCTGTTGTTGACGGTATACGAGAGGATTATGACTATATATTCATTGATACTCCGCCCTGCGGTCTTGTTTCGGATGCTATGAATATTGCGGCTTCTGCAGATGCTGCAATATATGTCATACATCAGGATGTTGTTCGCATTTCAAAAATCCGTGCAGGTATAGATAATCTTCTGTCTACAGAAGCCGGTATTTTCGGCTGTATACTTAACGGTGCGGTAACGGGTGCATCAGGATACGGATACGGCTACCGTTACGGATACGGCTATGGCTACGGAAGAAAGTACGGCTACGGCAGCAGCCGTCACCGTGAAGAAATCAATACAAAAAATTAAAAGAAAGGCATTTTCGGATGAAACAGAAGGAAAGCTTCGGTGTGCTGTTAAAGCGAATGGCTGCCGAATGGATGTGGCTCTTCAGGTACATAAAAAAATACCGTCTGATAACGTTGCTTTACGTTGTCATCGGTATGCTTTCCGTTGCTATGAGTCTCGGTATTTCCGTTGTATCCAAGATTGTTATAGATGCCGTAATGGCAAAAGAGAATGATGTTCTGCTTCATTTCGGAATCCTTGTTATTTTTCTTGCTGTTTTTCAGCACGTTTTTCAGGCTATATCCTCCTGGCTTATTTCTGTTGTCAGTTCAAAAGCAAACAATGAAATAAGAAGTGAGATCTATTCGCACATTGTAAGTGCAGGCTGGAAGGATGTCAGCCGTTATCATACCGGCGAGCTTCTTAACCGTCTTGAAAGCGATGTATCATCCGTTTCGGGCGGTGCCATAAGCTTTATTCCCGGGCTCATCATCAAGCTCTGCCAATTTATGGGTGCACTTTGCATTGTGCTTTACTATGACCCGGTTATGGCTCTGCTTGCACTTATGTCAGCCCCGTTTATGTTCCTTTCATCAAAGTTCATTGTAAGGGCTATGAGAAAATATAATGAAAAATCCAGAGAGCTCAACGGTAAGGTTCTGTCTTATACCCAGGAATCCGTACAGAATATTCAACTGATAAAGGCCTTTGACCTTACAAGGGACTATATAAGCAACTTTTCAAAGCTTCTTGAGGAGTTCAGGACATTCAGACTCGGCTATGATAAATTCAGTATTCTTATGACGCTGTGTCTTTCACTTATCGGTGTTGCAGTTTCATATTCCTGCTACGGGCTCGGTATATTCCGCCTCTGGCAGGGGGCAATAACCTTCGGTACTATGACAATGTTCCTGCAGCTGTCGGGTGTGCTTACCTCATCCTTCGGCGCTCTTGCGTCAATGGTTCCCTCTGCGGTATCAATTGCTACGGCGGCAGGCAGAATCATTGAGGTTACGACATTCCCCGAGGAAAACGATGCGGATAAAGAAAAGGCTCTTGGTATTCTCGGAAAAAGCGGTAAGGACGGAGTTTATATCAATTTTAATAAGGTTTCCTTTCGCTATGACGATGCCGAAACAGACGTGCTTAAAAATATAACACTTGAAATTGCCCCCGGAGATACAATAGCCTTCATCGGTCCCTCCGGTGAAGGAAAAACCACGCTTCTGAAGCTGATTCTCGGTATTGTAAAGCCTACTGACGGACAGCTTTTTATAAGCTCCTCCGACGGGGACAGAATCGGTATTTCTGACAGTACAAGGCGCTTCTGCTCTTACGTGCCTCAGGATATGGGTATTTTCTCAGGCACAATCGCAGATAATCTCAGGCTTGTCAAGAATGATGCCACCGATGAAGAGCTTATGAGGGTTATTGAAACCGCAGATCTCGGAGGTATGATAAAAAATCTCCCCGACGGTATAAATACCGATGTCAGCGAAAGCGGAAACAATTTCTCTCAGGGACAGCTTCAGCGAATTGCAATTGCAAGGGCGCTTCTGAGAGATTCGCGGATAATCCTTATGGATGAGGCAACATCCGCACTTGACGTTGAAACGGAAACAAGGGTGCTTAACAATATTATGGTAAGCAGTCCCGAAAAAATATGCATTATAACCACTCACCGGGAGAGTATGCTCAAATATTGCAACAGGATTTATAAGGTTAACTCAAACGGTGAAATGACAGAATGCTGAGGAAAAAGTATGAAGAAAAAGTGTGATTCAAACAGAAAATTACATATAGAACAATGGCATATAATTGCAGGATTTCTTGTGCTTTATGATATTCTTGCCGTGAATTTTTCTTATCTTGCGGCTTTATGGATAAGGCATGACGGTGAGTTTGCTCTTATTCCTGCCGAATATCTCGATGCCTATACCCGCTTTGTGCCCGTTTATTCCGTTGCTTGTATAATTATGTTCTGGGCTATGCGAATGTATCACAGCGTGTGGAAGTACGCAAGCTTTAACGATATGGTGAAAACTGCATTGGGAAGCGGTGTTTCTTCTGTTGTTCACGCAATTCTCATTACCGTATTTTTCTGCAGAATGCCCATATCCTATTATCTGTGGGGTGCCTGCCTTCAGCTTATTATTCTTGTTTTTGCAAGATTTATATACCGTTTTCTGCTTCTTGAGGTTAACAGGATAAAGGATGTCCAGGACAAAAGAATTGTCAGCCGTGTAATGATCATCGGTGCAGGAAATGCAGGACAGCAGATTTTACGAAGCATTGAAAAGGATGTAAACCATACCGATAAGGTTGTTTGTCTTATTGATGACGACAGCAATAAGCAGGGAAGATATATCGAGGGAATTCCCGTTGCAGGCGGAAGAAACGATATTCTTTACAATGTAGATAAATACCACGTAAACAAGATTCTTATTGCAATCCCCAGTGCTCCCAAGGAGGACATCAGAGAAATTATAAATATTTGCAGTGAAACCTCCTGCGAGCTCAAGAATCTTCCCAGTATATTCCAGAATATCAGCACGAATATTACCGTAGGCAATATGGCTGATGTATCCGTTGAGGACCTTCTCGGACGTGATCCCATAGTAGCCGATATGACAGAGGTTTACGGACAGCTTAAGGGCAAAACCATACTTGTTACGGGTGGCGGCGGTTCTATCGGAAGTGAGCTTTGCCGTCAGGTTGCAAGGCAGGACCCTGCAAGACTTATTATTTTTGATATTTATGAAAACAACGCCTATGCAATAGAGCAGGAGCTTAAAAGCACCTGCCCGGACCTTCCTCTTACGGTGCTTATCGGCTCCGTCCGAGATTCAAGAAGACTTGATGACGTATTCAGAAAATACCGTCCCGATATCGTTTACCACGCTGCAGCGCACAAGCATGTTCCTCTTATGGAGGACAGCCCCTGTGAGGCTATAAAAAACAACGTTATCGGAACTTATAAAACAGCTTATGCCGCAATGGTCTATAACTGCAAGCGATTCGTTCTTATAAGCACCGATAAGGCTGTTAATCCCACAAATATTATGGGTGCCAGCAAGCATCTCTGCGAAATGGTTGTGAATGTTTTTGACAGGCGTGTCAAGGAAAATAAATGTGATGAAATTGCAAGAATTTTTACTCATCTTGAGGATAAAGAGCTTGCTGAAAAATATACACATAACGGAAAAATTCACAGTGAAACAGAATTTGTTGCCGTAAGATTCGGAAACGTTCTCGGTTCAAACGGCTCGGTTGTGCCGATTTTTAAAAAGCAGATTGCGGAGGGCGGTCCCGTTAAGGTAACACATCCCGATATTATAAGATTCTTTATGACAATTCCCGAGGCTGTATCTCTTGTGCTTACTGCAGGAGCTTATGCCAAGGGTGGAGAAATATTCGTGCTTGATATGGGCTCACCCGTAAAAATTGATACTCTTGCAAGAAATCTTATAAGACTTTCGGGACTTAAGCCCGATGTTGATATTAAGATTGAATATACGGGGCTTCGTCCCGGTGAAAAGCTTTACGAGGAAATATTAAAGGATGAGGAGGGGCTTAAAAAGACTCCCAATGACCTCATTTTTATCGGAAATCCCATTCCCTTTGATTCTGATGTTTTTCAGCAGCAGCTGACAAGGCTTATGTATGCTGCCTATGAAAACTCCGAGGAAATTGTACCTATGGTAAAGGAAATGGTGCCTACATTCAGACCTCAACAATAACCGAAAGCAGAAGGTAATAAAAATGGAAAAAAGAAATATTCCGTTCAGCCCTCCCGACATTACGGAATCAGAAATAAATGAAGTATGCGAGGCTCTGCGCTCCGGCTGGATAACCACCGGTCCCAGAACCAAGGAATTTGAAAAAAGACTTAAAGAGTACTGCGGTGCAGACGGTGTTGTGTGTCTTAATTCCGCTACTGCAGCGCTTGAGCTGAATCTCAGAGTGCTGGGAATCGGTGCAGGTGATGAGGTAATTGTTCCCGCTTACACTTATACCGCTACTGCTTCACCTGTAGTTCACGTGGGTGCTGTTCCGGTTATGGTTGATTCACTTGACGGATCTCCCGAAATGGATCTGAATAAGCTGAAGGCGGCAATAACCGATAAAACCAAGGCAATTATTCTTGTGGATATTGCAGGTATTATAGCAGATTACGATTCTGTAATTGAAATTGCAGAGGAAAGAAAGGACAGCTTTGTTCCTTCGAATGACATACAGAAGGCGATAGGCAGAATTGCCGTGCTTGCTGACTGTGCCCATTCTCTCGGTGCCGTAAAAGACGGCAGAAATGCAGGAAACATTGCAGATTTTTCTTCATTTTCCTTCCACGCCGTAAAGAATCTTACGACCGCAGAGGGCGGTGCATCTGCATGGAGGCACATTGACGGTGTTGATAATGATGAGCTTTATCATCAGTATCAGCTTTACAGTCTTCACGGACAGTCAAAGGATGCTCTGGCAAAAACAAAGCTCGGCGCCTGGGAATATGACATTGTTGGTGCCTGGTATAAGTGCAATATGACTGATATTGCGGCTGCAATGGGACTTCGCCAGCTTGAACGCTATGATGACATTATGAAAAGAAGACATTGTATTATTGAAAAATACAACAGCTGCTGTGATGAGCTGGGAATTAAATATCTCGCTCACAATTCCGAAGAGGGAAGAGGCTCGGGACATTTGTATATTACATATATTCCCGGTATCACTGCTGAGCAGAGAAATGATATTATCTGCCGTATGGCTGAGATGGGTGTTGCCTGCAATGTACACTATAAGCCTCTGCCTATGATGACAGCCTATAAGAATATGGGCTTTGATATTGTGAATTATCCTGCGGCATATGACTTTTTCAGCAAGGAAATTACTTTGCCCTTACACAATAAGCTGACGGATGATGACGTTGATTATGTAATTGACTGCTTTAAGAAAGCTGTAAGAGGAGTATAAAAATGCGCAGTTGGGAAAATCTTCCGGAAAATATGAAGAATGACAGCGTAAAGAAATATTATGATATTTTGCAAAAACGAAAGGGCAGTCTTTTTCTGAAAAGGCTTTTTGATATTACGGTATCCGGTATTATGCTCTTATTTCTTTGGCCTGTTTTTGCGGTAATTGCTATTGCAATAAAGCTTGATTCAAAGGGACCTGTTTTTTACAGACAGGTAAGAATTACAAGATACGGCGAGGAGTTCAGAATTTTCAAGTTCAGAACTATGGTCACTGATGCCGATAAGGGCTCAAAGCTTACAGTCGCAAACGATTCGAGAATCACAAGGGTCGGCGGATTTCTGAGAAAATATAAAATTGATGAATTGAGTCAGCTGATAGACGTTTTCAGAGGAAAAATGAGCTTTGTGGGAACACGACCCGAGGTGAAGAAATACGTTGCAGTTTATACGGACGAAATGCTTGCAACGCTTTTGCTTCCTGCAGGAATCACCTCGGAAGCGAGCGTCTGCTACAAGGATGAAAACTCACTTCTTGATTCCTCCGATAATCCCGAGGCTACCTACATTGAAAGAATTCTCCCCGATAAAATGAAATATAACCTTGCGGCAGTAAGGGATTTCAGCTTTTTCGGTGATATAAAAATTATGATAAAAACGGTTCTTGCAGTTTTTATAAGCGACGAAAACGAGACCGTGAATGTGTGATTTTATGAAGAAAAAAGATAAGAAGTTAATTGCTCTTTTTACAAATAACGACGACGATATATATTGCTTCAGAAAAGAGCTTATTGAGGCAATTGCCGACAACGGATACGATATTCTGATTTCCTGTCCTTACGGCGAGAAATTCAAGCTGATGCAGCATATCGACTACATTTATGACAATCCCGACATTGACAGAAGAGGAACGAATATAGTTTCGGACTTAAAGCTTTTTATACATTATTTTTTCCTTCTTGCAAAATACCGTCCCGATGCGGTGCTGACTTATACTGCAAAGCCGAATGTATACTGCGGTCTTGCGGCATTCCTTCTGAGAATTCCCGTAATCAGCAACGTCACGGGCTTCGGAAGTGTGCTCAATCAGACGGGGCTTGTGCAGAAATTCATTATGGCACTTTTCAGGTTTTCATTCAGGCGTTCTGCCTGTGTGATGTTTCAGAATGAGACAAATATGAAGCTGGCACAGAAAAACGGAATGGTAAAAGGGGAGTGCAGACTGATTCCCGGCTCCGGCGTAAATACCGAAAGATATCCCGTGCTTCCTTATCCCGATGACACCGACGGTGTTTCATTTAACTATATCGGAAGAATCCTTCACGACAAAGGTGTTGACGATTATATTGAAGCCGCAAAGAGAATAAAGGCAAAGTATCCTTTAGTGAAGTTCAATATGCTGGGCTTTATAGAGCCTACGGAAATGCATTATGAAGCACTCCTTTCGGAGCTTGAAGAGCAGGGGATTATAAAATATCACGGAAGCTGTGCTGACGTGCATCCCTATATAGAGGCTTCCCACGCAACAATTCATCCCTCTACCTACGGTGAAGGAATGAGTAATGTGCTTCTTGAAAGCGCCTCCTCCGGAAGACCGATAATTTCTACGGATAACCCCGGCTGTATGGAAACCTTCATTGATAATGTGTCGGGCTTTATGTATCACGGCGGTGACGTGGATGCTCTTTGTGAAAAAATTGAAAAATTCCTGGCCCTTCCCAATGAGGACAAAAAAGCAATGGGACTTAAGGGAAGACAGCATATTGAAGCCAACTTCTCACGTAAAAAAGTAATTGAAGCATATCTTGAAACAATAGAAAAGCTTGTATAAAGGAGATATTATTATGGAATTCGCAAATCTTTACGAAAAACTTATTAACAGAACGGAAAAGCTCTCACTTGTAGGTCTCGGCTACGTAGGAATGCCTATTGCCGTTGCTTTTGCAAAAAAGATTGATGTTGTGGGATATGACCTTAACGAAAAGAAAATTGAGCTCTATAAAAGCGGTGTTGACCCTACAAACGAGGTCGGCGACGAGGTAATAAAGGCTACAACAGTTGATTTTACAGCTGATGAAACAAAGCTCAAGGAAGCAAAATTCCATATTGTTGCTGTTCCCACTCCCGTAAATGAGGATCATACTCCTGACCTTACTCCCGTAGAAGGTGCCTGCCATATTCTCGGCAGAAACCTTACCGCAGGCTCTGTTGTTGTATTTGAATCTACCGTTTATCCCGGCGTAACAGAGGAAATCTGTGTGCCTATTCTTGAAGAGGAATCAGGTCTTAAGTGCGGTGTTGATTTCAAGGTAGGCTACTCTCCCGAAAGAATCAATCCCGGTGATAAGGTTCACCGTCTTGAAACAATCGTAAAAATCGTTTCCGGTATGGACGAGGAAACACTTGAGCTTGCTGCAAAGGTTTATGAAATCGTTGTTGAAGCAGGTGTTTATAAGGCAGAGAGCATCAAGGTTGCAGAAGCTGCAAAGGTAATTGAAAACAGCCAGAGAGATATAAATATTGCCTTTATGAACGAGCTTTCAATTATTTTCAATAAGATGGGCATTGATACTCAGGCTGTTCTTAAGGCAGCAGGTACAAAGTGGAACTTCCTTAAGTTCTTCCCCGGTCTTGTAGGCGGACACTGTATCGGTGTTGACCCTTACTACCTTACATATAAGGCTGAAAAATTCGGCTATCATTCACAGGTTATTCTTGCAGGCAGAAGAATCAACGACGATATGGGCAAATACGTTGCCGAAATGACAGTTAAAAAGCTCATATCTGCAGGCAAACCCGTAAAGGATGCAAAGGTTGCGATTCTCGGCTTTACCTTCAAGGAAAACTGTCCCGATATCAGAAATACAAGAGTAATTGATATTGTTAACGAGCTTAAGGAATACGGTGTTGAGGCTCTTGTAACCGATCCTCAGGCAGAAGCCTGGGAGGCAGAAAAATTCTACGGTGTAAAGTTTACCGATATGAAGGATATAAAGGACGTTTCTGCTGTAATTGTGGCAGTAGCACACGAGGAATTCAAGGCGCTTACGGTTGATGCTGTTGACGGACTTCTTGACGGTGGTAACAAGGTACTTATTGACATTAAGGGTATTTGCGATAAAAAGGCTTTCGAAACAGCCGGATATACTTACTGGAGATTATAATTATGGGCTACTGCGATATAAAATTCCCTGAAAATTCATTATTTCTTGTTACGGGCGGTGCAGGCTTTATCGGCTCAAACCTTTGTGAAGCAATACTGAAGCTCGGTTACCGTGTCCGTTGTCTTGATGATCTTTCGACGGGTAAAATGAAAAACGTTGAAATGTTTCAGGACAATCCCCGTTATGAATTTATAAAGGGCGATATAAAGGATCTTGAGACCTGTATGAAGGCCTGCGAGGGTGTTGACTATGTGCTCAATCAGGCAGCCTGGGGCAGTGTTCCCAGAAGCATTGAGATGCCTCTTTTTTACTGTGCTAACAATATTCAGGGTACTCTTAATATGCTTGAAGCCGCAAGACAGAATAACGTAAAAAAATTCGTATACGCTTCAAGCTCATCCGTTTACGGTGATGAACCCAATCTTCCTAAGAAGGAAGGCAGGGAGGGCAATCTGCTTTCTCCTTATGCTCTCACGAAAATGTGTGATGAGGAATGGGCAAAGCAGTATACAAAGCATTATGGTCTCGACACCTACGGACTCAGATATTTTAATGTGTTCGGCAGACGTCAGGATCCCGACGGAGCATATGCCGCAGTTATACCGAAATTCTTAAAGATGCTTCTGAACGGTGAAACTCCTACTATTAACGGTGACGGTAAGCAGAGCCGTGATTTTACCTATATAGAAAACGTAATTGAAGCAAATCTCAAGGCCTGCCTTGCAGATCACGAGGCAGCCGGTGAAGCATATAACGTAGCTTACGGCGGAAGAGAATATCTTATTGATATTTATTACGGACTGACTTCGGCGTTGGGGCTTAATGTTGAACCCAATTTCGGTCCCGACAGAGCAGGCGATATAAAGCACAGCAATGCCGATATTTCAAAGGCAAAGGAAAAGCTCGGATATGATCCTGACTGGAGCTTTGAAAAGGGCATTGCGGCGGCTATCGAATGGTATAAGGTGAATCTTTGATGAATCGTACTGTAATTTATGTGGGTGAGTTCATTCTGCCTGATAAAGGAGCAGCTGCTAACCGTGTTGTGTCAAATGCTAAGGCCTTTAAGTCGGCAGGCTATGATACTGTTTTTCTCGGAGCGGCAGATTCAGAAGAGCATTTTGACGGAATAAGAAAAATTTCAGGAACGGAAAATATGCTTGAGGAGGCACATCCCTCAACTACTTTGCAGTGGGTAAAGCATATTTTCAGTGCAGAAAATATTCTGAAAACAGTAAAAGCATACAATGCTGAGGCTGTAATTCTTTACAATCTTCCCGTTGCGACCCTGCTTTCGGTGAAATTCGCTCTGCGTAAAACAAGGATTAAAATAATGTATGACTGTACCGAATGGACGGCATATACCGACGGGGGACTGCCCAAACGCCTTTTTAAGAAGCTTGATGAATTTTTTGTGCGTAATTTTCTTCATAGGCTTTGCGATAACATAATAGTTATTAGCTCTATGATGTACGAAAAGTATAAAGCCTGCAGAAATATGATTCTTCTTCCGCCTCTTGTTGATACAGCGGACGAAATCTGGCATCAGAAGACAGGACGAAATGATGATGTATTCGAGTTCTGCTTTGCAGGTGTTCCCGACGGCAAAAAGGAGAGTCTTGATGCAATTGTTTCTGCCTTCGGCTCTTTAGAAAATAAAAAAACACGTCTGAGGATAATAGGTGTCTCAAAGGAACAATTTGTTGCATTATATCCTTCTCTTAAGAATGCGGCAGAGGATGAAAGAATTGTTTTTATGGGAAGACTTTCTCATAAGAAGACGCTGAAATATGCCGCAAACTGCGATTGCTACATATTCATAAGACCCTCTGACAGACGAAATAATGCGGGTTTCCCCACAAAATTCGCAGAAGGCTATACGCTGAATGTTCCGGTTATAGCAACGGATATCAGCGATATTGCAGGATATCTTGATAAAAACAAAGACATTTTGCTTTCCGATTGCTCTGCCGATACGGTGAGAAATGCAATGGAAAAAATTATAAAAAAAGGTAAGACTGAAGCTTCTTCTGAAGTCAGAAATACCTTTGATTACAGAAATTATGTTGATTTATGTAAGGAATTCTTGAAATAAATTTTATGAAAGGAGAAAATATGCTGAAAAAAGGAATAAATTACGGAACTATTCAGATGTTTTCGGTGTTATATATTGTCGTCTGGACAATTTCTCCTTTTATGGAAATTGATATGATATACCGCCTTTTAGGCGTTGCTTTTGCAGGGCTTTGGGCGTTTATATTGATTTTGAGACAAAAACCGCTTCTTATTGAAACAAATACTATTTTTGCTTTAGTTTTTCTTGTTGCGGTTGAGGGGGTTACCTATATCGCAACGGGAGAAGCCAGCGGAATAATAAAACAGATTTCGAATTTTATGATTGTAATCTGTTTCATAATATGTCAGTATTACAAAAAGCAATGGGACGAGCTGAAAATGATAGTCCCCGTTGTGCTTATTCTTCTGATAGTATTCAATTTCAGAACGTATTCTGCTCTTCTCCAAGACCCGTCAATTGCCCGCCAGCTTGTTCGTGATGATGCGAATATGTATCAGTATTTACGTCAGGGAATCGGCGGATACAGCCTTATTTATCCGCAGGTTTGTGTTTTTCCCGCACTTCTTCAATGGACAATATGTGCTTATAAGAATAATAAGCTGCTTTTCGCTTTAGGTGCGGTAAATATCTGTTCGTTCTTGCTGGTTATTTTTAACGCAGGGTATTCAATTGCCATATTTACTACTGCTGTCGGTACATTTCTTCTTCTTTTCTACCGAGGTAACAGCGGAGTAAAGGCATTTTTTGTGGCTCTGATTATCTTTGTAACCATAATGTATTTAATTCTTAATGTTGAGGGATTCCGTAACTGGATTCTTGAAACCTTCCCGAGCCGTGCGGTGCATAATAAAATTAATGACCTTATGGCATCTGCTGAAAGCGGTGATGCTTCAGGCTCAATTGCCGCACGTATGTCCAGATATTCGGCAAGTATAAGAAAAATCTTTATTTATCCTATTATAGGTGCATTATGGCGAGACGGCGGCGGCGGTCATTCTGCTGTGCTTGATACCTTTGCTAAATACGGCTTATGGGGCGGTGCACTATACTGCTTTATGATATATTTTGTTCCGAATTCATATAAACGAAAGTATGAGAACAAGTATATACAGCGTACCTGCAATGCTACCCTTGTTGCAATTATGACGGTTTCAATTCTTGATTCTTTTACTTATGCGTTTTCCGGCATGATATTTATTGTGTTGACTTTATATCTTGAGGCTATACTGAAATGGACAGGTGATAATAATGAGAATTCTCTGGACAGTAAATCTGATACCTGAAGAGCCGGCTGTGAAGCTCGGAATAAAAACCGAGGTGCTCGGCGGTTGGGTAGAGGCTATGGCGGCTCAGCTCAGAAATGCCGATAATATAGAGCTTGCAATTGCATGTAAGTGCTCTGCAGAGTCTGTTTTTAAGGAGAAAATCAACGGTGTTACATATTACAGTCTCGGTTATTCCGACACCGCAGATGTAAATACAATAACAACAAGATGCAAAGAAATTGTATCGGATTTTTCTCCTGATATAGTCCAGATTGAAGGTACTGAATTTCTTCACGCAAAGGCTATGATTGATTACTGTAAAGAAGAATCCGTACCTGTTATTGTTTCTCTTCAGGGAATATTAAACGGTCAGTACAATTATCAGTGCGGGCAGCTGCAGCTTGATGATATGATGT
>JAZNAI010000141.1:0-4157 GCA_045586465.1 Acutalibacteraceae bacterium
AGTGTCTGAGCTCAGTTTCGTGGGCTGAGGCATTTTTCTTTTGCCTGTAGGGGAGGGCGTCCCCGACCTCCCGCAGAAGTTAGTATGATTTCGTTAAAATTATGCAAGTGGCACGTTTTTATATGTCTCGGGAATTAAGAGAATGCAATACATTTCAGCAAAACGGGACGTCGAGGACGCCGTCCCCTACAAGCTGAATCCGTACTTGTGCGTTATGCATCAAACTGACTTCTGAAAAGAGCCGCATATTTTCCGTCAAGTGCCATCAATTCTTCGTGTGTGCCCGTTTCGAGAATCTTACCCTTTTCCATATAAAGAATCTTGTCTGCGCCTAAAACCGTGGAAAGGCGGTGTGCAACAATGAAGCCTGTCTTGCCCTTCATAAGGGTGTCAAAAGCCTTCTGTATCCGAATTTCCGTTCTTGTGTCAATAGAGGACGTTGCCTCGTCAAGAATGAGAATTTTGGGGTCCGAGAGCATTACTCTTGTAATTGAAAGAAGCTGCTTCTGTCCCTGAGAGAGACTTCCTCCGTCGTCGCCGATTACCGTATCAAGTCCCTCGGGAAGACGCTTTATAAACGAATACGAGTGGGAGAGCTTTGCCGCCTCGATAATTTCCTCATCGGTGGCATCGGGCTTTCCCGTTTTTATATTGTCCCTTATAGTGCCGGGCATCATCCAGGTGTCCTGAAGCACCATACCGAAGGTGCTTCTGAGGCTTTCACGGGTAATGTCCCTTATGTCAACGCCGTCAACGGAAATTGAGCCTGAATTTACGTCATAAAAACGCATCAGAAGATTTATAAATGTGGTCTTTCCGCATCCCGTAGGACCGACTATGGCAATCTTCTCACCGCTTTTAACGGAAAGATTGAAATTCTCAATAAGGGGTTTGACGGGAGAGTATGAGAAGAATACATCCTTTATCTCTATTATACCCCGGGATTCCGTTTTTATAAGTGCATTTTCGCTGTCGGGGATTTCCTCTTCTTCATTCAGAAGCTCAATTACACGGGAAGCGCAGGCGAGAGCATTCTGTAATTCCGTTACAACGCCCGAAATCTCGTTAAAGGGCTTTGTGTACTGATTTGCGTATGAAAGAAGGCAGGTAAGCACGCCAACGGTAATTCCCGTGCCTGAAATTACCGCTGCGGCACCCGTAAAGGCAACTGCGGCATACACAACGGAATTTACAAAGCGTGTTGAGGGGTTAGTAAGAGAGGAATAGAATATTGCCTTAAGGGATACCTTCTGAAGCTTTTCGTTTACCTCACCGAAGGAATTGAGGTAATCGCCCTCCTTCATAAAGGCACGGACTACCTTCAGGTTGCTTGTGGTTTCGTCTATTATGGCGGTCTGTCTTGCTTTGACCTTCGACTGCTCGGAGAAGAAATTGTAGGTATGCTTTGCTATGAATTTTGCAACGAAGAGGGAAACGGGAGTAAGGGCGGCTGTCACAAGGGCAATTCTCCAGTTAAGAAGAAGCATAAGAATCAGCGTTCCTGCAATGGTGAGAATGCCCGTGAAAAACTGCGTAAAGCCTAAAAGCAGACCTTCCGAAAACTGGTCGGCATCGGAAATCATTCTCGACACCGTATCTCCGCTCTTGTGGGAGTCAATGTATGACAGAGGCAGGGAGTTTATTTTCTTGTATGCTCTGTTTCTTATATCCTTTACAACGCTGAAGGTAATTTTGTTATTTACCGTGTTCATAATCCACGAGCCGAGAGCCGAAAGGGCAATCAGCACCGCTGTTTTAATAAGAATTTTTACAATACCCTGGGTGTCAACGCTGTCTTTTCCTGCAATAAGGTCAATTGCATCACCGAAAAGAAGGGGGATGTAAAGGGTCAGAGCCACGCTTACGGCAGAAAGAATAACCGATACCGCAACGAAAAGTCTGTAGCCTGAAATAAAGCTCAGCACCTTTTTTACAGTGCCTGCGGGAGCCTTGATTTTACTCATTTTTCCGCACCCCCGTTCTGTGAGCTGTAAATTTCTCTGTAAACATCATTTGAGCTCAGTAATTCTTCGTGAGTGCCGATTCCTGCAAGGGTGCCGTCCTCAGTTACCAGGATTTTATCGCAGGAGGAAACAGAGGAGATTCTCTGTGAAACAATAAACACCGAAGGAGCATCGGGAAGCTCCGAAAGAGCCTTTCTCAGCCTCATATCCGTGCCGAGATCAAGTGCAGAGGCTGAATCGTCAAGTATCAGCACGGGAGCCTTTTTAACGAGTGCACGGGCAATGGTAAGGCGCTGTTTTTGTCCGCCCGAAAGGTTTTTGCCGCCCTCTGTGAGCATCTCGTCAAGGCCGTTTTCCTTCGATTTTATAACGTCCCGGGCCTGAGCGGGTTTAATGGCAGACATCAGGTCCTCTTCAGTTGCATCGGGATTTCCCCATAAAAGATTTTCTCTTATTGTACCGCTGAAAAGCACAGCCTTCTGAGGTACAACGGACACAAGGGAATTGAGAGTTTTTCTGTCATAAGCTGTGACGGGATTGCCGAAAAGCAGCACCTGACCTTCACTTGCGTCATAAAAACGGGGAATGAGATTTATTAGGGTGGATTTGCCCGAGCCCGTAGAGCCCGTAATACCTGCCTTTTCACCCTTATTCACCGTAAAGGAGACATCGGAAAGGGATCGGTCACCTGCGTTTTTATAGGTAAAGGAAACATTTCTGAATTCAACGGCAGGCTTCGAAAAATCAGGCTCTGCTCCTTTTTCGGGATAGGTGACGGAGGGGGTAATCTCAAGAATTTCCGCAATTCTTCCCCCCGAAGCAATTGCCTTTGTTATGGTTATAATAAGGCTTGCAAGCTTTATAAGCTCTACTAAAATCTGTGCCATATAGTTATAAAGCGCTACCACGCTGCCCTGAGAAATTGCACCTGCTTCAACTCTTAATGCGCCCGTGTAAATGAGGATTATTGTGGCAACGTTTATTATTACGTAGGTTAAGGGATTGAGAAGCGCCGAGATTCTGCCCGCCTTTTTCTGCGAAGCCAGAAGAAGGGAGTTCTTTCTGCCGAAATCCTCAATGTCTCTCTTTTCTGTTGTAAATGCACGGAGCACTCTTACACCCGTAAGTGAGCTTCTTGTTTTTGAAAGAATGGCATCGAGATTCTTCTGCACGGTCTTATAAAGAGGCACGGTGCCGAGCATTATTGCAAATACAACTGCCGACAGCACCGGGATAGTCCCTGCAAGGGTGACGGCAGAGGGCACATCAACCGTAAACGCCATTATCATTGCACCGAACACTACGAATGGGGAGCGAAGCAGAAGACGAAGGGTCAGGTTTATGCCGTTTTGCACCTGATTTATGTCGCTTGTCATTCTCGTTATTAATTTGCTTGTGCCGAGGGTGTCAATTTCCGTATAGGAAAGAGTGCCTATGTGCTGAAAGAGGGAGAATCTCAGCTTCGTGGAAAAGCCCACCGCCGCACGTGCGGAGAAATACTGTGCCGTAACGGAAAAGGAGAGCCCCACAAAGGCAAGCATGGTCAGCAGAAGACACATCTTAAGAATGTAATTTACGTCGTGATTTAATATTCCCACGTCAATTATTCTCTTAACCACAAGAGGCACGAAAAGCTCTAAAAGCGCCTCGAACATCTTGAAAAGAGGTGCCAGCACCGTTTCAAGTCTGTAATTTTTAATAAAAGGAAGCAGTTTTTTCAATATAATCACCAAAAAGATAGTATCACAGTTTGTTAAATTTTTCAATATGGACTCAGGTTTTTCTTGCATATTAAATACAGTTGTGGTAAAATATTTTGCTGTAATATGATAATATTTTTTCTGAAAGGATGTATTTTATGTCAGGCCATTCCAAATGGAGCACCATAAAAAGAAAGAAGGAGAAGACCGATAACGCAAGAGCTAAGGTTTTCACCAAGATAGGCAGAGAAATTGCCGTTGCAGTTAAAGAGGGCGGACCCGACCCTGCAGGTAACTCAAAGCCCAAGGACGTTATTGCAAAGGCTAAGGCTGCAAACGTACCCAACGACAACATTGAAAGAATCATCAAGAAGGCTGCAGGCGAAGGCGGCGGCGACAACTATGAGGAAATCATCTATGAGGGCTACGGTCCCTCAGGCGTTGCGGTTGTTGTTGAGGCACTTACCGACAACAGAAACAGAACTGCAGGCGA
>JAZNAI010000142.1:0-2928 GCA_045586465.1 Acutalibacteraceae bacterium
CGGAGAATAATATGAAAAAATTTTTTAACGCAAGACTTATGCTTGTCGTATCAATGGCAATATTCGGCACAATAGGTCTTTTCAGAAGAAATATAGATATTTCCTCAGGGGAGCTTGCATTTTACCGTGCATTGCTTGCAACGGTATTTATAGGACTTTTCCTTCTTGTAACGAAAAGCGCAATACCTTTTACGAAAATAAAAAAGCAGCTGCCGCTTCTGATTCTTTCGGGTGTGGCTATGGCATTCAACTGGATTCTTCTTTTTGAAGCCTACAATTACACCACGGTTTCGGCGGCAACCCTCAGCTATTATTTTGCTCCGGTGCTTGTAACCCTTCTGTGCCCCGTGCTTTTTAAGGAGAAAATGACAATAAAGCAATGGATATGCTTTGTTATGTCAACTGTGGGAATTGTCCTTATTACGGGCATCGGCTCGTCAGACTCGGGCAGTAACCATTTCAAGGGCATTCTTTTCGGTCTCGGTGCTGCCTGCCTTTATGCTACGGTAATACTTCTCAATAAATTTATTAAGGGTGTTGACGGAATCCACCGCACGTTTTTGCAGTTTGTTGCGGCTTCGGTGTCTCTTTTACCCTATGTGCTTTTAACGGACGGAATAAATATAGGCAAGCTTGACGGGAAGGGACTTTTACTGCTTCTTGTAGTAGGTCTTGTGCATACGGGAATTACGTACTGTATGTACTTCTCATCACTTAAAGAGCTTCCCGGACAGAAGGCGGCAATTTTAAGCTACATTGACCCCCTTGTAGCTGTTATATGCTCTGTGGTTATTCTCCGTGAAGAAATGACGGTACCGCAGATTATAGGCGGTGTGCTTATTTTAGGCTTTACATTATGGAATGAAATCACACCCCGTAAGGAGAAAACGAAATGAACGAAATTACAAGAAGCCTTAAAAACAGAAAATCCGTGAGAGTATTCACGGAAAAGGAAATTGATGAAAGTATAAAAGAAGAAATTCTTCTCTGTGCCGTAAATGCCCCCACGGCAGGCAATCAGCAGTTATACACAATTCTTGATATAAGGGATAAGGAGCTGCTTAAAAAACTCTCTGTCACCTGCGACAATCAGCCCTTTATAGCAGACTCAAAATTTACTCTCATTTTCTGTGCGGATTTCAAGAAATGGTACGATGCATTCAAATTCACGGGATGCGAGCCGAGACCTCTTCGCGAGGGTGACTTTCTTCTTGCCGTAAATGATGCATTAATTGCCGCACAGAATGCTGTGTGTGCAGCAGAAAGCTTCGGTATCGGCTCCTGCTACATCGGGGATATTATGGAAAACTGCGAAATTCACCGTGAAATGCTGAATCTCCCGGATTACGTTTTCCCTGCGGCTATGATAGTTTTCGGCTATCCTGCCGACTCTCAGATAAGAAGAGAAAAGCCCGAAAGAGCAGATATGAAGCACATTGTTCATACCGATACCTACCGTGTAATGGAAAAGGATGAGCTTCAGGAATTGTTTGGCATCAAGGCAAAAGAAAAGTCCTATGAGGACTGGATGAAGGCCTTCTGCAACAGAAAATACAACAGCGATTTCTCCGTCGAAATGAGCCGAAGCGTAGCAGAATATCTTAAACAGTGGAAATAAAGAATGAGGGTTTCATATTAGGCGTTGGAGCAAAGATGTTTACCATTGCAGGCCCCGTCATCGTCTACGGCACCGCCGCCAGCGAAATTTATGGTATTATTTACTGGATAACGACATTATTCTAACGCGAAAGGCTCGCCAATTGGCGAGCCTTTTTATCAACCATATATAGCATTTAGGATTTGTGTATCTGCATTGTACCAAGGCTTATTTATACCAAAAGAATAAACATTGATTACATTATTAAAGGGAAACTCCAAATCTTTTTCATTTTTTCCAATAACGGAATAGTTTCTCTTTTTAAAGTAAAACATACTGCTCTCACAAATAAAAGAACCATTTGTATTTTCAGTATTTGCCCAAGGAATTTGTTCTAATTGATCCGTGGTCGGCAGAGAATTAAACACTTCTTTATATAGTTGAAAACGAATCCATATATCTTTTACATTCGGTTCAACAGAGGAAACATAAGAAATATCATCACATACTTTTCTTAGCACAACATACTTACCGTCACAAGCTTTAAATGTTTCTTCTGTGAATTTGCTTTTATCCAAATAGTGTTTGTCAGATGTTTTTAATTGAAGTGCAACCAAATCCCCAACTTCAAATATGGGTGTCATATGCATATCAATTCTAATCTTCTTTTTAGGAGGCTGTGGAGATAGGAGTTTATCCCGAAATTCAGTCAATGCTTTTTTGCGTTTTTCTAATGTTTTGACGCCTGCTTCTGCCCAAAGCTTTAAACCAAAACCAGAATTAATCATTGAAATGACCTGATTTTGTATTGTATCGGTCAAAATACCGTGTTTCCACATATAGTCTGCCAGTGAATAATAGTAATTACACCATTCCTCTTCATCGGTTTCATCAAACATGGTGCGGACATAGGCATCGATCTTTGCAAGTGCAATATCAACATCATTATAGAAAAAGGCGGCTTGATACTCAGATTTCAAATCCTGTGCAGTATCATTTCCGTTAATACTAACATTCCATGTACCCATTTTCCCACCTCGCTTTATTCCATTATACCACACCACAGATTTAATGTAAATATTTTTTAAGTGGTGTGTCCTATATTGACAGCAGCAGAGGGGGGGTGTCTTGGGCGTTGGCGCTGATATGTTCAAAATCGCAAGACCTGTCATTGTCTACCGCACTGTGGCGAGTTTGATTTATGGAGTTGTTTATTGGGTAACAACTATAATATAAAACAGGCGGTCAATGACCGCCTGTTCAACTTTTATTTTCTTTCTATTTCGGGAATCTCGAATTCAACAATAAAATTTTCCCGACTTCCCCTTGCG
>JAZNAI010000143.1:0-1893 GCA_045586465.1 Acutalibacteraceae bacterium
ATTGGGATATATTATTCTGAGAAGGAGTGTTCCTAAAGTGGGCATATCCACTGCATCATAAGTCAGGATACCTGCCGTGTCTTTTTAGGTTCAACACAACTTTGGTGAGAAGAGTGCAACCGATTTATCGCCGCATTGCGGCTTTGGGTTTGCATTCTTTTTTGATTTTGTAGAGCCAAAGCCTTTCTTCGCTATGCCGTGTTTTAAATCTGTTGTACTCTTTTGACCTATTTGGTTGAAAGGGTATTTTTTATTTGTAAAGGAGGGTTGATAAGTGACACAAGATGAGAAAAAGTCCTGGGCGGAAGAACTTTTGAAAAGAAAAGCTACGGAACTCGGAAGACTGCCCAAAAAGGATGATTTTGATGAACCGACAAGGTCACGAATCAAAGCCTTCTTAGGTCCTTGGCCAAGAGCATTGGAGGCTGCCGGATTAAAGGAAGCAAAGCCTGTTCCCAAAAAATCCAAAAAGAGAAAAAAAGCAACTATCAAATCAAAAAATCAAACCATTTCTGCACGTCAGAAGTTGGAGAGGCACAGAACCAAAGCGAAAGAACAGAATACTTTCGATGAAAACAAAATGAAAAATATCAAAAAGGAGATTCAATAATGATAAAGCGAATTTTAAGCGTTATTCTCGCTATTGCAATGCTGATAACAGCAATACCACTTATGTCTGTTGCATCAAGAAGCGAATATGTTTATATGTCCGTAAGCTATGATGATAAATATATAAATGACAAAAATGGTACACCTATTGCTTATATTCCCGTATCCTTTGAAACACTTAAATCTGTTGATTTGAATGAATACGGTCTTTCTGAATATCTCTATGATGAAGACGGTGACGGTAAATATGATATTACCGCCTTACAGCTTATCATCTATGCTCACGAAGAGCTTTACGGCGGTGAGTGGAGCGAGGTAGCTTTTACAGGTAGTCCCGGAAGCTCATATTTTGCAGGAGGTCTTTTCGGCAGAGATGAAAATCTCAACTATTATCTGAACGGTCAGTATCCTCTTGCAAGTGCGGGTTGGGGTGCAACTTCTGACCAGATTGTTCTTGAAGCAGGCGACTTTATTGACCTTGCAGGCTTCACAAGCTGGGATTTTTATCAGGACTCGGCATACGGCTTCCATTATTTTGCTGATGCTGATGGTAATGTAACACATTCCTATACTGCAGAAAAGGGTAAGACTTGTGTCATCAAGCTTATTAAGGGCACTAAGGATTACGAATACAATTCTGTTTTCCTTGAAATTCCTGATTACGAAGTGCATTACGGTAAAGCACTCTATAACGAAACAGGAACTGTTACAACTGATGACAACGGCTGTGCATCTATCACTTTCCCCTCTGCAGGAAAATGGTATTTATGGGTCGACGGCGGTTACGGTAACGAATATCCCGATTCAATTGTTTCTTCTCCCGGCTATGCAGAGGTAACAGTTACATCAAAGGATGCTCCCCGTGAGCCTCAGGATGTAAGCGCTGTACTTAACGCTACAATGGCTAAACTTGCCGATACAGTAAAAGAACCTGCTTTCGGTACTGACGCAGGTGAATGGACTGTTCTCAGTCTTGCACGTGGCGAATATTACAACACAGATAATGCATACTTTACAGATTATTATAATCGTATTGTGACTACTGTGAATGAAACTGCTTCTTCAGTCAATATGAACGGTGCACTCCACAAAAACAAATCAACTGAAAATTCCCGTCTGATTGTTGCTCTTTCATCCATCGGTAAGGATGCAACTTCTGTGGGTAATTGGAATCTTGTTGAAGCATACAGCCTGAACGGTTTTGATTGGATTAAAAAGCAGGGTCTTAACGGTACGATATGGGCACTTATTGCGTTGGATTCGGGCAATTATGAAACGAGCGAC
>JAZNAI010000144.1:0-7349 GCA_045586465.1 Acutalibacteraceae bacterium
GAATAATGCAACAGAAACAGCAAGCTGTGCATACGGTTGCGGTGAAACAGACACAAGAGAAATTGCAAACTCTACAGTATCTCATAAGTACACAAGCTACACATCCAACAATAATGCAACTTGTCAGTCTAACTGCACAGAAACAGCATACTGTGACTTCGGCTGCGGTGAAACAGACACAAGAGATATAGCAGATTCAAAAGTTGACCATAAGTATGAAACTTATGTAAGCAACAACGATGCAACCTGTCAGAAGAACCGCACAGAAACAGCAGAATGCGAATACGGCTGCGGAACAAAGGATACGGTAACAATTGAAAATTCAACTGTTGATCATAAGTACGAAACTTATGTAAGCAACAACAATGCAACCTGTCAGAATAATGCAACAGAAACAGCAAGCTGTGCATACGGTTGCGGTGAAACTCATACAAGAGAAATTGCAGATTCAACAGTAGCTCACAAGTATACAAACTATGTATCCGACAACAATGCAACCTGTCAGAAGAATTGCACGGAAACTGCACTTTGTGACTATGGTTGCGGAACAGAGAATGCAAGAGATATTCCCGATTCCAAGGTTAACCATAAGGAGATTGAAATTCCTGCAGTTGCTGCAACATGTACTGCAACCGGTCTTACCGCAGGTAAGAAGTGTGAGTATTGCGGAACAATCACCGTTGAGCAGACAGTAACCGATAAGGTTCCTCATGCAGAAGCAATTGATGTACGTGTAGAACCCACTTGCGAAGGCACAGGTCTTACAGAAGGTTCACACTGCTCAGTATGTGGCACTGTTATCGTTGCTCAGAAAGAAATTTCTGCAATCGGTCACGCTTATGATATGACAACAGGCGTGCTTACAAGACCCACAGCAACAACAGAAGGTTACTACACATACACCTGTAAGAACGATGCAAGTCATACAAAGACAGAGGCTGTTGTACGTGCTGACTACTCAAGCTATGACAAGGTAATTGACGCAGTCAATAAGCTTATGCAGGAAGACATCCCTGCAGAGGATAAGGCAAAGCTTCAGGAAATTCTTGATAATCCCGTAAGCGACAGACTTACAGCTGATGAGCAGGATATTCTTGATGCAGCAGTAGAAGAAATAACAAACACCATCACAGAAGTATATCCCGACTCCGGCTTCATTCTTGAAATCGCAGGTCCCACAAAGCACTATGCAGGCACAATTCTCGGTCTTGAGGCTGTTAAGGTTAACGGCAATATGAGAATTCCTGCTACAAACGTACAGTGGACATCTTCCGATGATTCCGTAGTATTCTTCTCTAACGGTAAGCTTATTGCTATCGGTACAGGTACAGTTACTCTTACTGCTACAAGCGGACTTCTTACAGCTAAAAAGACTATTACTATAGTTGAAGGCGGCAATATCAGAAGAGTTAACTTCACACCTATGGCAAATATGCACTTTATTGTTGAAGACTATTTCGCAGTATTCAACGGTGCAAATATGAACTGGTCTGATGACTACGAAATCCGTTTCAGAGTATACACTTACTCCTCATTCGCATTCGAGACATACATCGTTTACATCAACGGTGTTGAGGCAGTGCCCGATGAAGACGGTTACTACACAGTACCTGCAAACGCAGGCGAGGTTAGAGTAACAGTCTCCGGTGCAGTTTACGATAAGGACGGAGAGGGCTCCGGCGGAACAGGTAAGTTCAACTTCTGGGAGTGGCTCATTAACCTCTTCAGAAAGATTATCCAGTTCTTTAAGGATCTTTTCGGCGTAGCATAAGCCTATAATAAAAATTCCTTCCCGAGCAATCGGGAAGGATATTTTTTTGCGCATTGCTTGACATAGATTCTCCTCTATATTAAAATGATTATATATTTCTTTTTTTGGAGAACTATTATGAAATATGCACTTGTGGGTTGCGGCAGAGTCGCACCCAGCCATATTAATGCTGCGGCAAAAAACGGATTCGAGATTTTAGCTGTATGCGATATCGATAACGGTCATATTGATGATATGTTCAGCCGTGCAGTATCGGTTGACAGTGAGCATATAAAAAGATATTCCGATTTTTGTGAGATGTACGATAAGGAGTCTCCCGAGCTTGTGAGCATTGCGCTTCCGAGCGGACTTCACGCTGAGGCGGCAATTGAAGCTATAAAAAGAGGCATAAACGTCATCATTGAAAAGCCTATGGCTATGAGCATTAAGGATGCCGATGAAATTATCCGCCTTTCGAAGAAATATAACGTAAAGGTATCTGCCTGCCATCAGAACCGCTTTAATATTGCTGTGCAGGAAATGCGTGCTGCCCTTGAAAACGGAAGATTCGGCAAGCTTTCCAATGCTGCAATAACCGTTCGTTGGTCAAGGGATGAGAGTTACTATTCTCAGGCTGACTGGAGAGGTAAATTCGAGAGCGACGGCGGTACGCTTATGAATCAGTGTATTCACGGTATTGATCTTTTAAGATGGATGTGCGGTGATAAGCTGAAGCGTGTTTACGGAGCAACAAGACGTCAGTATCACCCTTATATTGAAGCGGAGGACGTGGGTACAGCCGTATTTGAATTCGAAAACGGTGTGATTGCTACGGTTGAGGGTACCGTAAATGTTGCAGGCTTTGATATGGAGGAGCACCTGACCCTATTAGGTGAAGAGGGTGCAGTAAAGCTTGGCGGAACAAGTGCAAATACGATTGAAATATGGAAATTCCTTGATAATCCCGAAGATAGCAAGGACGGCTTCCACGAAAAAACGCTGAATGTATACGGCAACGGTCACACAAGCCTTTTTGAGGACGTTGCTTTAGCCATAAAAGAGGACAGAGCACCTTACGTTGATGCCGAAGCAGGCAAAAGAGCTCTTGAAGCTGTGCTTGCAATTTATAAATCTGCTTACACGGGTGCTCCCGTAGAGCTTCCTCTGACGGATGCGGCAGGAATAGATTTTAAGGATATGTTCGAAAGATGATAAAAGCAGTTATTTTTGATCTTGATCATACGCTGTTCGACCGCCACGAAACCCTTAAAAGCCTTGTTCCGAGGCTCAGGGAGGAGTTTTCGGTAAACGAAAAAATGAGTGACGCCGAAATCGGAGAAATATGGTGTTATGCGGATGACCATTTTGTTTATTCGGGTTGGGAGTATATTCTTGCGTATCTCTCCGAAAAAGAAGTGTTTAACGTTACGCCGCCTTTTTCTGATTACAGCGCATTTATATTCCGCCATTTTGCCGCAACGGCGGTGCCGTTCCCTGAGACGATACCTATGCTTGAAGATTTACACTCACGGGGAATTAAAACAGGGCTTATTACAAACGGTAATCATAATCTGCAGTACGCAAAGCTCGGCTTGTTGGGGCTTGAGCCTCATTTTGACGAAATAATTGCAACGGGTGACTACGGAATACATAAGCCGGACAGAGCTATTTTTGATATAATGCGTGAAAAATTGGGCTTTGCTCCCGAGGAAATGGTATACGTCGGAGACAATCCCGTCAATGATATTGAAGGTGCAAGAGGAGCCGGCTGGAAAACCGTGTGGATGAAATCGACAGGCTGGTGGGATGAAAGAATTTCCCCTGCAGACAGAGAAATCTATAGGGTAACCGAAATAATTGATACAATTTTGAGCTTGGAGGAATAAACTATGGAACAGTTATACACACGTTGGGGCAGAGAGCTGAATCGTGAAATGCCCTTATCTGAATATCCCCGTCCTCAGATGGTAAGAGATTCTTACGTCTGTCTTAACGGCATCTGGGAATATGCAATTTATCCCACGGGAAGAACCTTCCAGGGCTACGAGGGAGATATTGTTGTGCCCTTCAGTCCCGAATCTCTCTTAAGCGGTGTCGGCAGAAACGTCACACCCGAGGATACCCTTTACTACAGAAAAAAATTCAGCTTCACGAAGACGGGAGACAGAGTGCTCCTTCACTTCGGTGCTGTTGACTATAAATGTGAGGTAAGCGTAAACGGCACCTGCTTCGGTACACATACGGGCGGTTATTTCCCCTTTGAAATCGATATTACAAAAGCGCTTCTTGACGGTGAAAACGAAATTACCCTTAAAGTAACTGACCCCTCTGAAATGGGCTCGCAGGCATCAGGCAAGCAGACCTCAAAGAGAGGTAATATATGGTACACACCTCAGTCAGGTATATGGCAGACAGTTTGGCTTGAAGAGGTTCCCGAAAATTACATCAAAGCTCTTAAAATCACTCCCGATATAGACAGTGATACCTTAAAGGTTGAAATTGAGGCTGTGGGCAACCTCGGAGAGGTGACTGTGACTGCACTTGACGGTGAAAGAGTGCTTTGCTCAGCCGCTACGACGGCAGGCTCAGCGGTGCTTAAGCTGACAGACTACGAAAAGTGGACCCCCGAAAATCCCATGCTTTACGACCTTGTTGTGAAGAGCTCTGCTGATGAAGTAAAGAGCTATTTCGGTATGAGAAAGTTCGGAATCGGCAAGGATAAGGACGGTTTTACCCGTCTTATGCTCAATAACGAGCCCTATTTCCAGAACGGTCTTCTTGACCAGGGCTACTGGAGTGACGGTATGTACACCGCTCCCTCAGATGAAGCACTTATTTATGACATTCAGACTATGAAGGATATGGGCTTTAATATGCTCAGAAAGCATATCAAGATTGAGCCTCTTCGTTGGTACTACCATTGCGTCAGACTCGGTATGCTTGTATGGCAGGATATGATTAACGGCGGTGACGTTTACTATCAGGCAGCTACAACAATTCTTCCTGCTTTCGCTCTTGCAACAGGTCTTAAGAAGACCTTGGGTGTCAAGGATACACAGGAAAACTACAAGCTTTTCTCCCGTCTTGATGAGAAGGGAAGAGACGAATATTATGTTGATGCCGAAAGAATGATAAAGGGTCTTTATAACGTTGTTTCAATCTGCCTCTGGGTGCCCTTCAATGAGGGTTGGGGACAGTTTGACTCTGTAAAGGCTGCTGAATTTTTCCGTGAAAAGGACCCCACAAGAGTAATTGACCACGCTTCCGGCTGGCACGACCAGGGTGCAGGTGACGTAAACAGCTTCCATATTTACTTTACTCCCTTTATGTTCCCCAAATACGGCAAGAAGGACGAGAGAGCAATCTGTCTTACGGAATTCGGCGGTTATTCAATGTCAATTGACGGTCACCGCTTCAATACAGAAAAGACCTTCGGCTACAGAATCTATAATTCAAAGGATGCCCTCGAAAAGGCACTTCATACTCTTTATATCAAGAGACTCAAGCCTCTTATCGCAAAGAAGGGTCTTTCCGCTCTCGTTTATACGGAGGTAAGTGACGTAGAGGACGAAACCAACGGTCTTCTTACCTATGACAGAGAAATTGTCAAGGTCGACATTGATTTTATGAAGGAAATCAATGACCAAATGAAATTATAAATCATAATTTAGCAGCAAACTGCTAAAAATTCGGAATTCGGATTTCGGAGAATAAAGTACGGTAGGGGCGGGGGGTTCCCCGCCCGTTACATAACTTTTGTAACTTTCGTTTGCAAAAAAATGACAACCCTCGGGAACGGGAGGGGAGACCCCTCCCCTACGAGCACAAAGGCAAATTGCTTCTGTAAATTATGATTTATCGGAGGAAATATGTTAACAATAGAAAAAGCAAGGGAATTACTTGCAACAACCACAACCGAAGAGCATCTTTTTCTTCACGCAAAAAATGTGTCTGCCGCTATGGGCGGTATGGCTGAATTTTTCGGTGAGGACAAAAGCCATTGGGAGGCTCTCGGATATCTTCACGATTACGATTATGAGCAGTACCCCGAGGAGCATCTTCAGCATACCGAGCTGCCTCTTAAGGAAGCAGGTCTTGCCGATGATGAAATAAGGGTTATTCTTGCTCACGGCTTCGGACACTGCAACGACGTTGAGCCCGTTAATAATGCGGAAAAATCTCTCTATACCGTTGACGAGCTTACGGGTATTATTCAGGCAGCCGCACGAATGAGACCTATGGGCATTACCGATATGGAAATCGGAAGCTTTATGAAGAAGTTCAAGGATAAGAAATTTGCCGCAAAGTGCGACAGAGAGATTATCAAACAGGGCTGTGAAATGCTGGGGCTCGAGGTAAAGCAGGTTGCAGAAATCTGTATTGAGGCTATGAAAAAATACGCCGACGAATTAGGCCTCGGCGTAAAAGAAGCATAATAAATCGGGGTGTATCAGCAGATACATCCCGATAAGTTTATCTTAATGGTGTGCATTTTTCGCAGACTTTCCATATATCATTTTCTTTATGACAGGTTACCTCAAAAGAATTTTTATTAACCAAAAAACCGAAGGTGACTGTCTGTGTGAATGTGTCACTTCCGCTATGGAAATGTGTATGATTAGAATACTTGTTTAATCTGATTGCAGCTTCATCAACATTTAACTCATTAAAAGTATCGCTTTCAATGAAATAACTGTATGCGACTTTATATTCTTCTGTTTTCTTGCATGCAGATAAAGCAAACTGAATAAGTCCTATAAAAATAATAAAACACGCAAAAGCTACAGCCAATATCTTTATGATTCTTGCCAATTGTTGTTTTCCTGATACGGGCTTAAATGCATTATTAAGCTGTTTTATTTTATATTCTTCGATAGAATTTTCATCAAGTACGACAGTATTTGCAATATGGTCTCCTATTGTATTTTCGGTTATAAGAAGTATTATGCCATCGATAAAAAGTATAAGGAAAAATATGTTTCTCAGAAAGAGTTTTTTCGGGGACGGCTGCTGTAAGGAATCTTTATCAAAAATATATAGTCCCATAATTCGTTTTCCGGGACTTCGACCTTTGAAGATAATATCCCTGATTATAAACACAGTACCGGCTAAAAGAAAGAGTAAGAAACATAACAAGACTACTAAGAGAGATATATTTTCTTGTTGTGATGTTAAATGCAATAAAAAAGAAAAAATAAGAAAAAAAGGAAGCAGCGTTAAGTTCCAGTCTATAATAAAAGCTAACAGTCTTTTTATGAAAGCACTCATCGTAATCCCTCCTTCATTATTATAACATAAGGAAATTATTTATGAAACAAAATTTTTTGCGGATGATTATATTTTTGAAAAATGATTTGCTTGACTGCCTCAAGAAATTATTGTAAAATGTGATTATCCGCTCGTGGCGCAGCTGGATAACGCAGCAGATTCCGATTCTGAAGACCGGGGGTTCGAATCCCTTCGAGCGGGCCAGAATAAGTCCCTTATTTGTCTTTTGACAAATGGGGGACTTTTTGATACAATGCTCTTGTGATATTATTTTACTGAAAAGAGATGTGTTATGGCAGAAATACTTGAAATTGTAATGATCGTTTCCTTC
>JAZNAI010000145.1:0-1673 GCA_045586465.1 Acutalibacteraceae bacterium
GGGAAAGGACAGTAAAAACCCCCTTGCTTTTAAATTCTACGATGCAGAGAGGGTAATTCTCGGCAAACCGATGAAAGAGCATTTGCCCTTTGCTATGGCTTGGTGGCACAATCTCGGTGCGGCAGGCACGGATATGTTCGGCAGAGACACGGCTGACAAGTCCTTCGGCGCAGATGAAAAGGGCACTATGGCTCACGCATACAAGAAGGTTGATGCAGGCTTCGAGTTTATGCAGAAGCTGGGCATTGAATACTTCTGCTTCCACGACGTTGACCTTGTTCCCGAGGCAGATGACATAAAGGAAACCAACAGAAGACTTGACGAAATTTCCGACTACATTCTCGGCAAAATGAAGGAAACGGGCATCAAGTGCCTGTGGGGTACTGCAAATATGTTCTCAAATCCCCGTTTTATGAACGGAGCCGGAAGCACAAGCTCAGCTGAGGTTTACTGCTTTGCGGCGGCTCAGATCAAAAAGGCTCTCGATATCACCGTAAAGCTGGGCGGTAAGGGCTATGTTTTCTGGGGCGGCAGAGAGGGCTACGAAACACTTCTTAACACCGATATGAAATTCGAGCAGGACAATATTGCCCGTCTTATGAAAATGGCTGTCACCTACGGCAGAAGCATCGGCTTTACGGGAGATTTTTACATTGAGCCCAAGCCCAAGGAGCCTATGAAGCATCAGTACGATTTTGATGCCGCAACGGCTATAGGCTTCCTTCGTCAGCACGGACTTGACGGTGACTTCAAGATGAACATTGAGGCTAACCACGCAACCTTAGCAGGACATACCTTCCAGCACGAGCTGAGAACCTCTGCCATTAACGGAATGCTCGGCTCAATTGATGCTAACCAGGGCGACCTGCTTCTGGGCTGGGATACGGACGAATTCCCCTTCGACGTGTACGAAACCACGATGTGTATGTACGAGGTTATAAAGGCAGGCGGTCTTACGGGCGGCTTTAACTTCGATGCAAAGACAAGACGTCCCTCCAACACCTATGAGGATATGTTCGAGGCATTTATCCTCGGTATGGATGCCTTTGCTCTCGGTCTTATAAATGCCGCAAAAATCATTGAGGACGGCAGAATTGATGAGTTCGTAAAGAATAAGTACGCTTCCTTCTCTGAGGGAATCGGAAAGAAGATTGTTGACGGTGAAGCCACTCTCGAGGAGCTTTCAGCTTATGCCGAAAACCTCGGCAAGACCGATATCCCGGCTTCTGGCAAACAGGAAAGACTTCAGGGCATCTTAAACAGCATAATGTTCTCATAATCACCTCTTTCTGAAATAACACAATAAAATGCACCGACTGTGCGGAGTGTCCTTTTGAGCACTCCGCAGTTTTATTCGCCACACGGCGAGTTATATTGCTTCGCAGTGATATTGTGCTTTGCACTTTTGTTTTGTCCTTCGGACAGTTTTTACAATAAAATGCACCGGCATACAGAACGTATGTCGGTGTTGGTTTTTATATCTCTCTTCATTGCGGCATTATTATAGCACATTTGTTCGTTTAATTCAAGGACAAAACGGGGGTTTATGAAAAAAATTTCAAGTGAATTTTCAGCCATTTTTTGTGCAATGTGAACAAATGTTCGATATTTTTCATCATTTTCAGCCATTTATCCCACATTTTCAGCATTTTTGTATAATATTTATCATCCTT
>JAZNAI010000146.1:0-3910 GCA_045586465.1 Acutalibacteraceae bacterium
AGATTAGATACCCTTTTACTTTTTTTGCATATATGTTCGAACTGCTACACACATTTAATGAAATATTTTTCTTGCGAAAAATATGAAATAATTCACTATTGTGAATTGTGAAATTTTCTGCTTTTGCAGAAAGTGAAAAAAATTCGCCTCTTAAACATTTGCAAAGCAAATATTTCATACGCGTAGCGTATTTCATAGCGAAGCTATTTCACTCGCCGAAAGGCGAATTTCATTGAAAAAGCGACTTGTCGAAACAAGTCGCTTTTTCTGGCGGAGCAGGAGAGACTCGAACTCTCGCGCCGGGGTTTAGCCGACCTACGCCCTTAGCAGGGGCGCCTCGTCACCAACTTGAGTACTGCTCCGTATGGTAATCGTGATTGTATTAAAAAAATGGCGGAGAGAGTGGGATTCGAACCCACGGTACCCGTAAGAGTACGACGGTTTTCAAGACCGTTCCGTTATGACCGCTTCGGTATCTCTCCAATTAGCATTTGATATATTACCACAATCCGTTTTCCTTGTCAAGTCCTTTTCTCAAGTTATTTTTCAAGTCGCGAAGAAAAAATATTTATAATTTCTTAATATTTTATACACAAATGGCTTACATTGTATTTGACTATGTTTTTCCTTTGTGATAAAATATATGTAATAATTATTACTTCCGGAAGGAGAAATTTATATGAAAAAGCTTATTGCAATAATTCTTTGCATCACGCTTGTATTTGCCGTGACTGCTCCTGCGGTATCAGCAGCAGACGAAGAAAGACTGCCTACGGTTTATATCCGCGGCAACGGAGAGAAGCTTTATAACGCAGACGGCACTCCCCTTAATGCCGATTTTTCCGGCATCAGCCTTGGCGGCGGTGAAGAAGGCGAAGAGGACGATTCCGGCGAAAAAATTGTTGAGGCTGTTGTCAACATTCTCAAGCCCTTTGTTTTAGAGGGAATGCTTTTTGATAATTGGGATAATTACGGCAGGGCTATTTATGATGAGCTTGCTCCCCTGTTCAAGGATTCGGGGCTTGATGAAAACGGCAATGCCAAGAACGGCACCGGTGTTTCAACGGAGGAGCTTGAGGCCTCTACCGCACAGTCCAAGACTTCTGAACACTATATCTACAATCACGACTATAACTTTGTATATGACTGGCGTCTTTCTCCCTATGACCACGTAGACAGACTTCATCAGTTTATTACGGATATTATCAGCGCTACGGGAAAGTCACAGGTGAACATATATGCAAGATGCATCGGCGGCAGTCTGCTTATGGCTTACCTTGAAAAGTACGGTCATCTCGGTCATGTAAAGAACGTAATGTTTGTTGAGGTTCTTTCAAACGGCTCAACTGTTATCTCAAAATCATTCAGCGGCAAGGTTGAGTTTGATGATATGCTTCTTGAAAAATATCTCGGTCAGCTGGATTACTGTGGTACAAACGGTGTCGGTGTCGGTTTTGAGTTTTCTGCGCTTCTCAGTGAAATCGTATTCAAAACAATGGATTTCTTTAATCAGGTGAACGCTACAAATATGGCTCTCGGCAGTGTTGAAAAGCTTTATGAAAGACTTTATGAGGCTCTTATTCCTGCTATTCTGCATGCAACAGGACTTGCAACACAGGTAAATTTCTGGACCTGTGTCAAGGAAGAGGATATGAATGATGCACTGAATCTTGTTTTCGGACAGCCCGGTTCAGAGCTTCGCATAAAGTATGCCGGACTCATCGAAAAAATTCTTTATTACAGAGAGCATATTTCCTCTGACCTTAAGGGCTATTATGACAGCCTCAGAGAAAAGGGTATTCACTTCGGCTTTACCGCAAATTACGGCTTACTCAATGCTCCCTTCACGGAAGATGCCGATCTGCAGTCGGATGCACTTGTAAGTCTTGAGGATGCGACATTCGGCGCAACTGCGGCAAAAATAGGAAAAACACTTTCCGATGAATATATTGCTGCACGTATTGAAAAGGGAAAGGGCAAATACATTTCAGCGGATAAGGTTGTAGACCTTTCAACTGCATACTCTCCCGAAACAACCTGGGTATTCAAGAATGCTCACCACGATATTCTTGCTCCGTGTATGGATGTAATCCGCAGCTTTCTCAACGGCACCGGTGAAACTGTTGACAGTGTAAGCAACGGTGTCTACTTTATGATTTATAATGAAGAAGCAAAAATTATGGAGCCTATGACGGCAGATAACTGCGGCGACCTTTCATTTATGAAAATCGGCAAAGAGGAGCCTACAATCGGCTCTGCATTCAAGGCATTTGTTGATTTCTGTAAAATGTTCTTCAAGCTTATCGGAATGCTTTTCCGCGGTGAGCTTGACCTTGGAAGCCTTTTTTGAATAAGCTCAGCTTGTAGCTTTTTACTCCCGGAAGGAAAATCTCCTTCCGGGAGCTTTTTTTAGGTTTTCTGCAAATACAAAAGGGACTGCACAAGCATACGCTTTTACAGTCCCGAGGGTATCTTTTATTCAATTGATGTTGCGGTAAGATATGCGGTTTTGTTGCATCAGCAATTTTTCCGACCTTTTTTGCGTCGCCGATGGCTGTTACGTCAAAGCCTGCTGCTGAAAGCTCCTTTGCAAGCTTATTTTCGGATTTTGAACCGAGTGCAAGAACCACTTTTTCGCAGGGAATTTCTCTTGTCTTCTTTGTCCTTACGTTTTCGGTCACAATAAAGCCGTTATTGACCTCAGTCAGCTTTTCGTCTGTAAAAATTTCTGTAAACAGTCTTCCCGTTACAGCGTAAAATATCAAAAAAATAATTGACAAAAAAATGTCACAGTATTTCAAATTGCCTTGACATAATAATCTGTTTTTTATATACTATTTAATTGGAAAAAAGAAAGGACGGGTTATTTATGGACAACAAATATGATGCATTATTTACCCCCTGGAAAATAGGCAACTGTGAAATCAAGAACAGAATTGTTATGTGTCCCATGGGCGGTACCTCACTTTTCGGTTGGTTTGAGCTTGGCGGCTGCCATTTTGACAAGGAAGCAGCAAAGCTTTTCATTGAAAGAGCCAACAATAACGTAGGTCTTATCATCCCCGGTATTGCACCTCTTCGTGATACCTTCTGGGGCAAGTGGCTCTGGCAGAACCCCAAGATGTTTGAAGACCTGAAGGTATTTATGGATGAAATCCATAAGACAGGCGCAAAGCTTTTCATTCAGCTGACAGCCGGTATGGGCAGAAGCTGGGCTATCACCGAGCTTATTGCACCTCTCCACAAGAATAAGATTACAAGAGCTATTATTAAGCCTATCATTGATACCTCACACGAGCTTGCTTCTCCCAGTCCCCAGCCCTCACGCTGGGCACACGACATTATCTGTCCCGAAATGACTAAGGAGCAGATTCACGAAATCATTGAAGCATTCGCAAAGACCGCAAAGCTCTGCCGTGATGCAGGCGTTGACGGTGTTGAGGTTCACGCTGTTCACGAAGGCTATCTTCTTGACCAGTTCGCAATTGAATTCTTCAATAAGAGAAGCGACGAATACGGCGGAAGCTTCGAAAACAGATACCGTTTTGCTGCTGAGGTTGTAAAGGCCATAAAGGCTTCCTGCGGTGACGATTATCCCGTATCTCTTCGTTACTCCGTTGAGTCCAAGATGAAGGGCTTCTGCGAAGGAGCAATGCCCGGTGAGGACTATGTTGAAGTGGGCAGAAATATGGAAGAGTCCGAAAGAGCTGCAAAGTATCTTCAGGACGCAGGCTATGATATGCTCAATGCCGATAACGGTACCTACGACTCCTGGTACTGGGCACATCCACCTATGTATATGCCTCAGAACTGTAATTTAAATGATGTTTCTCACATTAAAAAATTTGTAGATATTCCTGTGGTTTGCGCGGGAAGAATGGAAGCAGAAGTGGGCGCCAAAGCAGTAGAC